>JAQICF010000133.1 GCA_027858795.1 Candidatus Delongbacteria bacterium
CTAATCCCTAGCCCCTAATCCCTAGCCCCTAATTAGAATCTCTTGCGAATTAATGATTTATTACCTACTTTTCTTTATCAATAATAATTATAGAGAAAAACAATGGATAAATTCATAAAAAACTTTATGATCCGAACTTTTTTTGCAATATTTTTTCTTGTTGTTATAGCAGCAGCTTTTACTGTAATAGGTGGAGATGTATTACAATTATCTGGAAGTAAAACACAGAATAACAGAGCTGATTTTACTATCCGTAGAAGTAAGTTATTTGTTTATACAACTTATGAAAGCGAATTTAAAGCTGTGACCAAAGTACAGCATAGAACTGAAACTGCTGAAGATAAATCTTTAGTTACAACGGTATACATGATAAATGATTCAACAAAAGTATCACTTTTTGAATCAGCCACTTCAGATAATGATAAGCTTAAAAGAGATCTTTATAATGATCTCAGCTTTTTTATAAATGATGGTACACGAAATATTTATTCGAAAATGCACTTCAAGATCAACAAATTCGGCTGGATTGGAATTGGTTTATTTGCTATCGCTATTATTTGGTTAATAAATCTTCCTAAGATCAAGAAAAGATTGATCGATGAGATGCAGGAAGAAGATAAAAAGAAGAGAATCGACAAACTTCATGAAGAAAGAGTTCATGGGCTTAAGAATAGTAAATAATTAAAAGACACCAAATTAGGTGTCTTTTAAAGAATGATTCGTAAAGAAGTAGCACTGCTACGTCACTACTTGTTCAGTAATACACTGTGCCAATCGTTTAATAGCTTCAACGATCTGCTCTTTACTAGAGTAAGAGAAATTCAATCTCATGTGATTTTTCGAAGGATTCTCTCCATAGAACTGCCACCCAGGTACAAATGCTACTTGATACTTCAAGGCTTCCATGAATAACTTTTCAGTATCAATATGTTCAGGTACTGAAGCCCATAAGAACAAACCACCTTCAGGTACAGTCCAAGTAACTCCTGTCCCCTCAGGAAAATTCTCTTTCATAGTATCTAAGAATAAATTCATCTTCTCCCTGTAATAATTCCTGCAGTTCTCCAAATGCTCTTCTAATCCCATATCATTTAAATATGCAGTACAAACATCCTGATTATACTTTGGAGTATTAAGGATATTACCTTCTTTGATATTACACATTTTTCCTATCACTTCAGCAGGTCCGATATTAAAACCAACTCTCATTCCCGGGCAGAAGATCTTTGAGAAAGTGTAAAGACCGATTACATTAGTTCCTTCTCTCTTTTGATCCAATGAGTAAATTGAAGGAATATTTTCTCCGTAATATCTCAGGTCTCTGTAAGGACTGTCTTCAATTATAGGAACACCGTATTCATAGCTAAGATCAAGTAAAGCTTCTCTTTTCTCCAAGCTCATTGTAATACCTGTCGGATTTTGAAAATCAGGTACAACATAGATAAATTTAGGCATAACTCCATTAACCTTACATTCTTCAAGTTTAGCTCTAAATCCTACTACATCAGAACCATCATCCTGAATGTCAACACCGATGTATTGAGGTCTGTTCAAGTCAAACGCAACAACTGATCCTGCAAATGTAGGTCTGTCTACCATCACAATATCACCAGGGTTTAAGAATAATCTTCCAGTAAGATCCAGACCGTTCTGACCTGAAGTAGTGATAAGTAAATTTTCTTCTTTGATATTAATATCATCTCTTTTTAGAAAATTTATAACTGCTTCTATCAGTGTAGCTTCACCCGGAATAGATGAATACTGCATAACCTTATTTATATTCTCATCATTTAGTATACCTGCAGTTGCTTTGATCAATTCACCTTTCTGAAATACATCTGGCGAAGGCAAACCACCTGCCAATGAAATTATCTCAGGATCTGTAAGAAGCTTTAGGGTCTTCCCTATTGGATAACCTTCATAATTGCGAGCATTCTCTGAGAATCTATCTTTCCAATTATTTATCATTATAAATCCTTTTGATTTCTAAAAAAACAGGGGTCGAATGGGAATCGACCCCTACATTATCAATTTTAATTGTCAATTGATTACAGCGTTGCTTTTCCGAAAAGTGTATTAATGCCCTTCTTCATAAAGTCTTTACCGTCAGTTGTAGCTTTTAGAGATTTGTAATAAATTACCTCACCGATCTTATCAGCTAAATCATTTCTCTCTTGATCTGAAACAAAGTAAGCAGCCATTGTGTCCATTTCTCTTGCAGTTCCATCACTCTCATACTTATAAGTGATATTTGCGCCACTTTCTAATACTTTGTGAGAGTTTTCTGTCCAGTCAAAGTTTGGCATACCAAGATCAGGATTGATTCTCATGTGAGCAGCTAAAGTGATACCTTTAATTCCACTTTCTTTAAGTTCTTTTTCACACTGAATGAAAGTGTCTGCATCAGCTCCGTTACCAATGTTGATCTCATAAATTGGAGTAGTTCCGTCTTCTCTGATATACTCATTGATAATGTTCAGTAACATTCTGAACTGCATTGTAGTTTGAGTTGATAATAACATTGAAACTTTGAAAGTAAGATTTGGAATGTCTTTAGCGTAGTAACATGCTGCAACAATCGAACTCCAACTTGGATTCAAGTAGAAATCTCCACCTGTTTCTAACGCAGTTCTTGTTACTCCGTCCAAATAAACCAGGTGATTACTGTTTGCAACTTCAATACCACCGAAGTTTCCGAAGAAAGTTCCCTGGTTCTTTAAAGTAAGTGCTGAATTTTCTGCATCAACAGTATATCTTTCGAATTTCTCACCTGTAACTTCTTCTAATTTATTAAATCTTGCTTCAGGTTGAGGAATACCGATCAAGTTTGTGCTACAGTACTTTGAAGTTCCCATGATATTTTCAGTCATAGCTAATGTAGCCATAAGATCACCACTGTAAACATACTCATCTGTTAAAGGTACAACTGATATCATTTCAACTGGTACGTAACATGGATCCGTTTCAGCAGTTTCAACAACTCTTTTCATAAAGTTATGAGTTACTTTTGCACCTTGAAAACCAGAAACCTGGCTTCTTGCAGTTCCAAATGCATTATTAACTTCGTAAGCAGGAAGCTTAGGGAATTTCTTTACAAGTTCTTCAGCTTCTTCAACAAGTTTTAGCCAATCTCCACCTTTTTCAGCAAGGATAGCTTTTCTGTTCTCAAGTTTAGCTTTAAATGCGATAGTTTCGTTGATCTTTGCTGCTCCACCGTGAAATTCTTTTAAAGCATCCATTGCCTTCATGTCTCTTTCTGATAATAATTTGAACTTCATGTTCTCTCCTGTTTGTAATATTTTAATTCTTTTGTTTTTTATGCAGATTTTAATCAGACATTTATTCTAAAGATAAAATTGATAAATTACAAGAAAATAATTTAGAAAGAAATCCGATGAAGTAAAAAAAAGAAGGCTGTCAATTTGGCAGCCTTATGATTGTTCTAGTATAAAACTATCTTTTCTTCTTCTCTTCTATAAATAAATCAAATTCACTTAGTTTGAATTTTGGTTGTTCTGCTATAAATCTTTGTAACGATTTTAAATCGCCGTTGTAAGCAATCACCTTATAAAACATACGATCGCTATACTTTACTACATCGTTTTGAGTAAATGAAGTATTTTCTAGAACACCTAAAAAAGTAAATTCACTTTTTGGGTCAGTAGATCCATAAACAATATAGGAATCTACATTTGTAGGAAGACCAGAGGATGTAGAATCCACAGCAGACCAAGTTAATACTGCGTCATCTCCTGAAATATTGATCTGAAAATCTGATGGTGATTCTGGATTATCAGCACTAAGAACAGTTATTAGATCAGTTTTAGTTTCAATATTTGTAGAATCATCATCCGCCGTTACTTGTAAAGAAACTGAGTATATGCCCGGTATTTTATATTCATGAACCGGATCCTGTAGAGAAGAATTGCTTCCGTCTCCAAAATCCCAGTACCACTCATCAAGAACACCTGATCCATGTTTAGTCAGATCAGTAAAATTAACAGTTAATGGAGAATAACCACTTAATATATCCGAGGAAAATTCGACCATAGGTGGAGCTAAATGATAATAGTATCTCCAACCCATATCCACTATTGTACCGTCAGGATCATTCGGTGAATTAGGATCACCTGCATCAATACATGGTGAAGTTGGTTGTAAGTAATAATTCCCGTCCCAGGGTGTTTCGAATAATGGATTGATACTAATATTACCTTCTCCTGCCCATCCCCCATAGACGTCAGAATATGAAACTATAATGTTTGAACTATTCCCGTAATTATATATTTCATAAGGAGCATTATTAAGTATGATCGAATTTGATATTGTGATATCTGAATAAAAGCAATAAAATCCTCCACCGTATGTTGTGTCTCCATTTCTAAGAGTAAATCCGGAAAGTACAGCAGTTGAGTCTTCCCCATTATAAAATCTTACTACACTGTTAGCTGCATTTCCATCAATTATTGTCGAAGAAATATAAGATGTATCCTGAGTTGTAAGAAATAGAGACCCTAACGTAATCAATTTACCCTTATAATCAATATTCTCCACATAAGTTCCTGGTTGTACAAGAACTGTATCTGTATTAGCAGAAGCATCTATACCGGCTTGGATAGTAGAATAATGCTTAGGAATGTCTATAATCGTAGAATAGAGAAAATTTGGTAAAATAATAAAAATGATAGAAATGAAGAATAATTTCATAGAACTTAACAAAACTCCTCCTGAACTGAGTTTTGTAAATATTTTATTCAAATCGTATTTTATGATTATAAAGCAATTTACTGATTTAAACTGTGTGAATCAAGGAAATAATAATTCTTAAAACTGCAAAACCCAAGAAATTACATGGTTGCTTTATATTACAGATTTCATTATAATTTATGAGTACAAAACATTGAAAAGAAAATATTTGTTCATTAAATCATAAAAGGAGAATGTATCATGAAAAAGTTTGTATTATTACTGATCGTTGTTTTATCATTTTCATTTTTGGGATGTGGTGGGAGCTCAACTGAAAAAGAAGCAATAAAGGCTAAAGACAACTCAACTCCGGTAGCCAACACTGTAGAGAAAAAAGAAAAAAAGTTACCTGAAGGTTTTCCTAAAGAATTTACATTCCCATTTGACCTTGCAAGAAGAATGACTACTGGTAGCGGAACAGGAAGTCGAATTATCAACAAAAACGGAGATTTGTCTTTTGGAAAAGAACAAACATTTAAGTCATACAGTATTTGGGAAAGCATGCCAAAAAATGTACCTGAGATCATTAGTCACTATAAAAAGCTTATGACCGATCTTGATTACGAAGGTGAATGGAAAGGTGATGGAATTGAATCAGCGTACGGTGTTTTCAAAAAAGGAGACAATGAATTTGAGCTTAAGGTCTCGAGTGAACAATTTAAATTTGGACTGAAGATCTGGGGTGCAGAAGTCGTTAAATAAAATATTATTTTAATCCCTTAGGGGCGCATTCCTGCGTCCCTTACAATTTCGTTAAAAAAAATCCTTGCAAATACAGACCTGTTCCTTTATTATTTATCTTCTTAAATAGATACTATAATTAAATTAAAATAAAGGATCGAAAATGCAAAAACCGATTACCTACTACTCAACAAATCTCAAGGCTGACCCTGTATCTTTCAAAGATGCATTACTGAAAGGTATCGCACCTGACAAAGGTCTTTACATGCCTTATGAAATTCCTACATTTACTCAAGAAGAAATAAATACTTTCTCTGATATGGAATACTACGAAATAGCTTACGAAGTTATCCATAAATTCTTAAAAGATGATATACCTGCTGATGATCTTAAAGCTCTGATTAAAGATGCTTATAACTATGAAGTACCTTTGGAAAAAGGTTATGACAGAAAGTACGTTCTTAGACTTGATCAGGGACCTACTGCTTCTTTCAAAGATTTTGCAGCAAGAATGATGGGTAGATTAATGAATTACTATCTACAGAGACAACATAGAAAATTATTAATTCTTACTGCTACTTCAGGTGATACAGGTAGTGCAATTGCGAATGCTTTCTACGGTCTTGATAACATAAAGGTTGTAGTTCTTTTCCCAGAGAATGAAGTTACCAATAGACAAAGAAAACAAATGACAACTCTTGGTGACAATGTTCAAATAATTTCATTAGATGGTAAATTTGATGATTGCCAGGCATTGGTAAAAGAAGCTTTTGCAGATATTGAATTAGATCATTTGGGACTTTCTTCTGCTAATTCTATCAATATTGGCAGATTGATACCTCAGACAGTTTATTATTTCTATGCTTATGCTAAATTAAAGAAAAGTAACGATGAAAAGATCGTTTTCTCAGTTCCTTCTGGAAACTTCGGCGATATGATGGGTGGTGTTATAGCTATGAAAATGGGACTTCCTGTGAAGAAATTCATTATCGCTACGAATGAGAATGATGAATTCCCGAATTATTTACATTCTGACAAATATGATCTTGTAGTACCTTCAAAAAATTGTATCTCAAGTGCAATGAATGTTGGACACCCAAGTAATATGTCAAGATTAGTAGCTCTTTATAACGGAGTTATGAATGAAAAAGGTGAAGTTCTTAAAGCTGCTGATATGGATCTTATGAGAAAAGAACTCTGGTCTATAAGTATTCATGATTCTGAAACAAAGAAAACTATCGTAGATGCATGGAATAAGCATGAATTATTACTTGAGCCTCATGGTTCAGTAGGCTGGGCAGGACTTCATAAGTATTTAGAAGAATCCGGAGATGATAAAGACCAATTATATGTTTCTCTTGAAACTGCACATCCTGCAAAATTCCCTGAAGAAATTACAAGATTATTGAACATTAATCCTGAACTTCCTAAAAGCCTTGAAGGTATTGAGGAAAAAGAAGAGCAGTATGATACGATCGAGCCTGACTATGCAGACTTCAAAAAATACCTACTGAAGAATTATAAATAACCGGCTTCTCGATACAAATTTTCAATTCACTCGAAGACCGGTAATAAGATCGCTCATAGAGTGATTTCTGAAAGAAATTTTATCGAGATGTGCGATTAAAGATTCGGGCAGGTATAGGAACCTGCCCCTACTAATCCCTAATCCCTAACCACTTGTAAGGAACTTACACATGAAATATATAATAATTCTCGGCGATGGAATGAGCGATTATCCAATTGAAAAACTTGGAAATAAGACTCCATTGATGGCTGCTAACATTCCGAATATAGATAAGCTTGCAAAAATGGGCCGTACCGGCCTATTTCAAACTGTGCCATTAGAATTACCTCCGGGAAGTGAAGTGGCGAATATGGCCGTTTTAGGATACGATGTGAGAAGATTATATCAAGGTCGTGGTGTACTTGAAGCTGCAAGTATGGGTGTTGAGCTTGACGGTAATGACCTAGCCATGAGATGTAACCTTATTTGTATAGAAAACGGAAAGATAAAGAATCATTCAGCCGGACATATAGATTCAGAAGAATCCCATCAATTGATTAATGCTTTGAATAAAGAACTCAGTGATGATCTTGTTAAATTCCATAAAGGTGTAAGCTATAGACACCTACTCGTACTAAAGAACGGTAGAAAAGAAGTTAAGCTAACTCCTCCTCATGATGTACCTGGTACTCCTTTCATGGATGTGCTTCCTGTATCTGAGAAAAGAGATGCTGACGGTACTACAAAATTACTTACTGATCTGATCATGAGATCACAGGATATTTTAAATGCACATCCGATCAATATAAAAAGAGTTGCTGAAGGTAAAGATCCTGCAAATTCGGTATGGTTCTGGTCAGCCGGCTATAAACCTGAGATGAAAACTCTTCAAGAGCTGTATGGAAAAACCGGAGCAGTTATTTCTGCAGTAGACTTACTTTATGGAATTGGTGTATATGCAGGTATGGAAGTTATCCATGTAGAAGGTGCAACTGGTTTACATACTACAAATTATGAAGGTAAAGCTAAAGCAGCTGTTGATGCTCTGAAAAGACACGATCTTGTTTATTTACATATTGAAGCAACTGATGAGGCTGGACATGAAGGTAATGTTGAGCTAAAGATGAAAGCTTTAGAATACTTAGACAATAGAGCAGTAAAATATATCATGGAAGAAACTGCAAAGATGGATGAACCCGTTGCTATCGCAATTACTCCTGACCATGCAACTCCATGTATATTAAGAACTCATACCCACGATCCTGTACCATTTATCATCTACAGACCTGGCGAAGAACCTGACTCTGTTACAGAATACAATGAAGACGCAGTTGAGAAAGGTTCATATGGATTAGTTAAGGATGATGAGTTTATCAAAGCATTATTGGGTATCTAATAAAACAAATTTATTGCTTTTATATTTCGATAGGGGGATGAGTTCAATTCATCCCTTTTTTTTAACAATTCAAAAAAGAAATATCTTTTATTGTTCTCTATATTGTTGTATATTAATCATATAGCCTGTACATGTCTAACTTAAATATCCGGAGGTACAAAATGTTGAAAAAAATGTTTTTTCTAATCCCTCTACTTCTTTTTCTAGTATTATTTTCAGAAACTGAAAATAAAGAATCCGATACCATCGACAGAATTAAACCTGCGATAATTAAACCTGTCAAAATTGAGAACACGATCGAACTGAATAATACAGTTCAAACTCAAAACGGATATTCTTACAATGCCAAGACCTACAAAGAGATTGAATACGCTAAGAAATTGTATAGTAATGGAGATCATGTCAAAGCAAAATCCATCCTTAGCATGTTAAAAAAAGATGATGATAAAACACTCTCAGAGAATGCACATTACTTGTGCTTGAAATTGTATAATAATTTATTCATACCAATTGGTACTAGGGATGATACCAAATATGTTGTTGATAGAAAGGAGTTGGATAAATTTAAAAGTAAATTTCCTGGAAGTATCTACACAAATGAGCTGGAAAATGTCTTCAGAAATGATCTTAAGGTATTTAATTTAAATGTACTAAATCCTAAAAATTTAACCAAGGTTGATCTAAATGATAGTTGCTCTGTAAGATATAAAAGTGATTCTACTTATGTTTGTTCATTCCATGGAAAATACATTGCAAAGGATAAAAAAGAGCATGATCTTATCATAAAAATATCTGGTAAAATAAACAGGTATGAACCTATGGGTTACATGAATGACGAGTTCGGATCAAAGGGGTTATTGATAGATGATGACTCAAAAATAATTATTAAGGTTGATAATGAAGAAAAGATCATTTTTAAAGATTATGTGGAATATCAGCAACAACCTCAATACGAAATTAGGGAAATAATTGAGTATGGATCAAAAGTTATGAAGAGATTTGTCAGAGAAGATAATGCTGAAAACATAACACAATTGGCTACTTATTTAGACAATGATCTTATAATCCCAAATTTAAAAATTCAATTCATTTATGGTCAAATGAATGAACTTGTTCCTGAGGAAGTTAATGATAAAAAGTATTCCTTCAATGACAGGTTTAGTTCGAAATGTATTGTAGAGTTTAAATTAGATGAATTAAAAAGATAATGATAGAATTAATTTTGAGATAATTTTTATTGTGAGGAATACAATCCTGTGTTCCTTACGCTATTGCATTTGCAAATATTATGCTTTAACTTATAAGCATAATAAAAAACGATAATAATTTCGGAGTATTACAATGTCCAAAAAACTAATTTTTGTTTTTAGTCTTATTTTTATTATTAGTTTAGCAGCACAAACTAGTTCAAATTCTAGTTCAAGTTCTAGTTCAGATCCAAGCATTAAAGAACAGGCAACAGGGATCAAACATACTCTTGTAGAAGATCCCATTGAGATTGAAATACAAAAAAGAGTAGAAGCTGAAATACAAAAAAGAATGAATGAAGAATTTGAAAAAAGAGTAAAAGAAGAAGTCGAAAAAAGAATGGCTATGAAAAAACATAATAAAGTTGAAGAAAAAGTAAAAACAGAAATAAAGAAGAATGTTTATATCAGCACTTTCAAAGAAACTCAATACGCTGAGGAATTATTTATTAGCGGCAAGAAAATTAAGGCCAGATCCGTTCTTGAAGTCCTCATAAACGACAGGGATAAGAAACTTGCTGAAGAAGCTCATTTTCTTTTAATAAAATGGTTCAGCGATATATACATACCTGTTATGCAACGTTCAGGAAATTATAACAAAGTTTTAAGTTATGAGAATAATCTGAAAGAAAGTGATAATTTTAAAAAAGAATACCCAAAGAGTAAATATTTGAAAGAGTTGAATAAAACAATGAAGGAGAAAGTGACTACTTTCAACTCAATAAACAAAATGAACAATTTCAATCTGGTAGATATTAAAGACAGTTGCGTCATCGAGTATAAAGGTGATTCAACATATATTTGTACTTTCAAGAAAAGTTTTAAAGATAAAGCCAATAAAGAGCACGAGTTAACAATTAATGTTTCCGGGAAAGTAACTAAGTATGATCCCTATGGAGATTTGCAAGATGATTGGGATACTTCAGGTTTATTGATAGATGACAATTCTCTTATCACTATAACACTTGACAAAGAAAATGCGATAAAGTATGAGCATCCTATCGAGCATAAGCAGTCACCAGAATATGAACTGAGAAGAGTTGTTGAGTATGGTTTTTCTCAGAATAAAACTTGTGTTAAAGAACATAAAGTTGAAGATATTGTCAACATAGCCACATATTTAACTGATAATTTGATAGTTTCAAACTTGGAAATAAAAACACATTTCGGAAGAATGAATGATCTTGCATCTATGGATGTTATCTATGCTGCAAAACCAAATGGAAATTTCTTTTCTGACAGATTTAAATCAAAATGCTCTGTTGAATTAACACTTAACGAGGTACAAAAATGATAAGAATTCTAATACTAATGTTGATTTTAGTTAACGTAGTTTTCGGACAATTTTCTATAGATGTTGAAAGTGGTGTTGCTGGAACAACATATAACGACATCCGAATTCCGGGAGATACAGGAACTTCTTTATCCTTAAAAGATGATCTTAAAGATGAAAGTTTTATATTTTTTAGAGCAAGGTTGAATTATACATTTGCAGAAAAACACACTCTATCTCTTCTTTATGCTCCATTGAAAATTGAATCTCACGGAACTTTGGATTTTGATGTTAATTACAGAGATAGCACCTTCTTATCTGGAGAACCAATTGAATCAATATACCAATTTAATTCATATAGATTAACATACCGCTATATGTGGATTCAGAAAGAAAAATTTGATTTTGGAATAGGTTTCACTGCAAAGATCAGAGATGCTTACATTAAATTGGAAAACGATGACACTAAAGCCGGGAAAGAAAACATTGGATTTGTTCCTATCCTTAATTTTTGGTTTGATTACAGATTTACTGATAAGCTTTCTTTATTGATCGAAGGTGATGCTCTGGCGGCACCTCAAGGAAGAGCTGAAGATGTTTTGTCAGCTTTAACTTATAATATTTCTGACAAGTACAAATTTAAGATGGGATACAGAATCCTTGAAGGTGGTGCGGATAATGATGAAGTCTACACTTTCTCTCTGATAAACTATTTTGTTCTGGGTTTTATCGCAGAATTTTAATAACCCTCATCAATATCCACAATATTCATATAATCGGTTCTCCCTTTGGAGAACCTTTTTATATTATCGACCACTTCATTCCATCTTTTGAGATCACTGAATGGTGAAGCAGCTCTATGCGGTGACAATAAAACGTTGTCGAGTTCATTAAAAGGATAATTGAATGGATACCTCTTCCCTTCTTCATCAGCTTCACATTGATAATCATACCACACATCAATTGCTGCGGATTTTATCTGCTTTTCTTTTAAAGCTTCATAAAGGGCTTTTTCATTGATGATCGGACCACGACCAACATTCACTACAATTCCATTATTACCAAGCAATTCGAGTTCCTTTTGACCTATTAGATCAGTGGTCTTTTCAGTCAGAGGTACTGCAATAATCAAAGTATCAATATTTTCAAGGAATCTATGCAGATCATTTAAATTATATTCCGTGGTTCTTTTTAATACAGAGAAATTAACGTCAAATCCTGATAAAAATTTATGTACAAGGCTATTTACATGACCATAACCCAGAAAGCCTACATTTCTATCTCTAAGTGGAATTGAAGCTGCTTCGCTGTCTCCCAATCTCCATTTACCGTCAACCATTGCATTGTGATGAAAATTAACTTTATTCATCAGTGACAATAGTATTGCAACAGTATGCTGAGCAGTGAAATAGGCATTTCCATGACCATTCACGACAGTAATATTCTGAGCTGTAAAAATATCCTTGAAAACTTTCAGATGCTGAACACCTGCCCCAGGATTTATGAATAGAGAAAGGCACTTTGCTTTTTTCAGCAGATCTTCCGATGGTCTCCATCCTACAAGAATATCCATTTGAGGAATAATATTTTCAATCTCGCTTTCACTGAGTTCATCTTTGAAATAAAGTTTTGTTTCAATGCCAGAAAGCCCAGATCTTAAAAATTCTTTAAGATCTAAATCTGTATCCCACATAAAATACACTTTAGGTACAGTCATTAACTATCCTATGATTAACAAAGCAATGTACGGAACTAAATTGAAAGCTAAAAATATAATTTTGAAGTATGCAATAAACTTGTAAAATATCACAGTAAATTGTTCTTCAGGTATTGGAAACAATTTGCTCTGAGTCTTATAAACTATCTTAGGAGCGAACCAGTAGATCAATGACCACAACGTTAAAAGTCCACCATTTAAAATTGAGCACCACATAAAAAATTCTGTCAACATTTCGATATTCATGATATCCTCCTGTAAAACAATTTTTTTCTTATATTCAAATTAACACAAAGTAGTCTTAAATGCAATGAGATTTGTTTCCTAAAATAAAAAGACGCGAAAAATCGCGTCTTTTCTATAATCTATAGGATTTGTAATTACTTCGAGATATCAGCAGTTACATAATAGAAATATTTATTTCCGGTTGAAACCCCAGTATCTGTAAAACTTGTTGTTGCAGATGTTCCAACCTCTGTAAATGTTCCATACGGATCAGTTGACCTGTAAATATGATATAATGAAATTCCTGCAACGATATCCCATTCTAAATCACACTGAGAAGAAGTTACAGATACAGTCATTAGATTCTGAGGCGTGATTAAAGGGGTTCCTCCAGATATTATAATGTTGTCTATCGCAAAAACTTCCTGGCTGCTACTATTGTATATTTCAAATCTTAACTTCAAAGTATTACCTGAAGTAGGAATATTATACAGAAACTGCCTTATGTTGTCATTCAGAGCTGAACCATCACCAACCCCATTTAAATTTAAATCTTCTGATATTATACTCTCTACAGAAGTACTGTTACCGGTGAATTGAGCAAACTTGATCCAATCAACTCCATTAAAACTATATTCACCAATAACATAATCACTTCCAAAATTACTGGCAATTGATTCGTATTCATTCGCTAACTTAGCACCGATACTCAAAGTCACATCAACAGCATCTAATCCTGCAACATTTATGTCAGAGATGTTTAGTGTAGCTGAAGAATCTATACCTGTCTGGCCATGGATATCTCTTCCTGCAAGATAATAAGTTCCCTGAATACCATTAAAATCAATATGGTCAGCTGCAGGATCTCCGTTAAAACTTCGGGTTATATAATCTTCAGTTGAAAATATCCCACCGTTTGTAATTGTATAATTTAGATCTGGAGTCTCAAAATCAACGGATAATATCGTTTGTGCATAGAACGGAATAGAAAACGTAAATATTATAAAAACGATTATTTTATTCATTATTTATCCTCTATAAAATTGTTTTATATTTCTATACAAGAATTAAGGTCTTGCTGGCCACAATCCATTGTAACAAATACAATATCTTATTCCTAAATAGGGTTGCATATTTTGATGAGCAACACCACTACCTGATGCATCCGTTGTGAAAGAACCCGTAGTTTGAATAGTTCCATTTTGCATAGGTGTTGTAGCTGTATTTGTTGAATAAATATCAATCTCTGCTCTTGCAGGACTGTTCCCACTTGGAGAATCATCGTTCCCTGCTCCTGTATCACACATTACTGATCCTGTCGAATTTACAGTCCCAGAATGTGAATGAGATGGTATTTGTGTAGAGTTTAAAGCTACTGATTCATAACCACCAAATTGTCCAGTGTATTTAGGTGTTAAGCCTATACCTTGACCTTGCCCAATTGGAACTCTTCCTCTAAGATCAGGTACTTTAAAATTAGTCACACCATCTCCACCAAATTGTGTACCAATTAAAGCATACAGCGTCGTATATTGTGAAATTGATAATGTACTACCATCGCAGTCAATATAGTTTGCTGGTGTATAAGTTCCGGCAAATAGTATTATCTCCCCAATAAAATCACCATCTCCTTTTGGTTCAGTTGTTTCTTGTGTAAAAATTGTTCCAATGAACAAGCATAGTAAAACAGCAACGATCATCTTTTTCATAATTTCTCCATATAAAATTTTATAATTGATTTGTAAATAATAACATACCACTTTGAAGGTCACTTTGCAATCAAATTACATCTCAAAGAATATCTTTGCGAATATAAGCGAAGCTGCTATTCCAGCAAAATCAGCCAGTAATGCTGCCTTAATTACGTGTCTTGTTTTAACAATTCCTACAGCACCAAAATAAACGGCAACAACATAGAAAGTAGTTTCCGTTGATCCCTGCATAATTGAAGCAAGATATGATGAGAAACTATTAGGATCGTTCTGTACTATTTCTGCCATTATTCCAAATGACCCACTTCCAGAAAGTGGTCTGATAATAGCTAAAGGAAGAACATCAGCAGGCATACCTATAAAATCAGTTAACGGACTTAATATCAATGCGAAAATATCCAATGCACCTGACGATCTAAACATACCGATAGCAACGAATATAGCTACCATGAAAGGAATGATCCTAACAGTGGTATTAAAACCTTCTTTGGCACCTTCAGTAAGAACTTCATATACTTTCACATTCTTAAAATATCCTACAAGTAAAAATACAGCTATCAGAAGAGGAACAAGCCAGTTCGAGAATCCTTTAAAGAAAACATCAAATGTTATTTTTTCTACCTGAGTCATGTTAATAGCTATCGAAGTAGCAATCAAAGCAGCGAATAAAACGAATACAATTATCTTAAGAACTGGAGCTTTATATTTATCTGTCTTTTCTTCTGAAGTTTTTTTGTTAGAGATCTCCTTAACATTTTCAACATTAGACTTATCCGAGAAGAATTTACATGCGAAAATAGCAGTGATGGTTGATACTAAAGTTGCAAGTATCGCAGGAATAATAATATTAGCTGGTGAATCTGCACCTGCTACGGCTCTAACCGTAATTACACCAAGAGGAAGAATTGTTACACTTGAAGTGTTTATCGCAAGAAATAGAACCATAGAATCTGTAGCGGTTCCTTTCTTAGGATTTATCTCATCAAGTTCTTTCATAGCTTTAATACCAATAGGAGTAGCTGCATTTCCAAGCCCAAGCATATTGGCTGAAACATTCATTATTATAGCTGAAAGTGCTGCATGTCCTTCAGGAATATGAGGAAATAATCTTTTCATCAATGGATAAATAAGTTTAGAAATAAAATTCAATGCACCAGCAGCTTCAAGGATCTTCATCAATCCGAGCCATAAAGCCATTGCTCCAATCAATCCTATTGCAAGAGTTACAGCTGATTTTGCAGAGTCAAAACTTGCTTTAGTAATATCTTCCATATGACCAGTATAAGCTGCTACAACAACTGAGATCAGAATCATAGCTAACCATATCGTGTTAATCGGTGATGTTTTTTCTTTCATAATTTATTTCCTTATGTTTTACTCGATATTTCAAGGGGCTAAAGCCACCTTGTTCCAAACAGCGAGTTATTGGACAAGGGGTTTCAACCCCTTGCTATTATCCATTACTCCTACAGAAACATCGTGACCATGAACGGTACTATGATCGTGAGCACTGTTCCACTGAATACTGATATTACGGCAAATTCTTTACCTGAGTAACGGGTTATTATTGGCAGTGTCGTATCCATTGATGTTGCACCACCTGAAGCAATAGGAGCTAACTTACCAAAGTACTTGACTAGTAGAGGTGAAGCTATTAACGTTATTATCTCTCTACTGATATTTGATAACAAAGCTACTACCCCCAGCACTTCCCCACTGACCTTTGTGATGTATATACTTGAAAGACTATAGTAACCAAATCCTGATCCTATTGCCAAACATTCATTCAAAGTTATATCCTCAAACAACACTGAAACTGCTGCGACTCCAAGCAAAGTACCTACTATCACTGCAAGTGGTACAAATAATATTTTATAATGTAATTTTTTAATGATCTTAAAAATTTTCAGATCACAGCCTATACTTATCCCGATCAGAAAGAGTAGAAAATGCAGAGCATAAGTACTCAGGTCATCACTTATATAAAAGACACTCTCATCTATAGAATATCCAAGAATAATACCCAATGCAAAAAATATTACAATAATAATACTACTCTTCATCAGCTTTGATATCCTTGAAAAATAATTTATAAATAATGAATGAAACTATTGCACTGCCAATTACTGCTGCAACGCTGAGTATCAATGCCTGAAAGCCTAATAGATGTAGATTTTTAATTATAACCGGATTTCTACCAACAGAAAATCCAAGAAGAAATAACAAAGCAAGCACTGACCAGAAAGTAATCTTATCCAAGTGTTTAAGAAAGCTCTTCTTTTCTCTGATGATGTAGCCTAGTACACCACCAAATATTAAGCAAATTAAAACTGTGTTCATTTTTATTTCTCTTCTGTCATCCTCGGACTTGATCCGGGGATCTTTAAGAGACGCTCAAATTGAGCGTCTTTACGGTTTCACTCGTATAGACGTCCTATATGGGCGTCTCTTTACCAACTCTGTGCTCTCTGTGTCCTCTGTGGTTAAATTTTCTTCGTTTTCTTTTTTAACCAGTTACATTCTGCCTTAGTTAAATGTTTCTCTAGAGTTTTATATACCATTGCATGATATTGATTGATCCATTCAATCTCAGCTTTATCCATAAATGACATTACGATCGGTGTTGTATCAATAGGAACATAAGTAATACTCTCATGACCGTAAAATTCACCTGATGCTGTTTCTTTAACAGATTTGGTCAGGTACATATTCTCAATTCTGATACCATGCTTATCTTTTTTATAGATACCAGGTTCATTAGTCGTAATCATTCCAGGTTGTAAGCTTACACTTGAAGGCCTTGGACTAAAGTTCTGTGGCCCTTCATGAACATTCAAGAATGCTCCAACACCGTGACCTGTACCACATTTATAATCATAAAGATTATTCCAGATAGGCTGTCTTGCAAGTACATCAAGAGCATGTCCTGTTGTTCCTTTTAAAAATAGTGATCTTGCTAGATTAATATGACCTTTTAATACCAGGGTATAATCTTTCTTTTCTTCATTGGAAAGCTTACCGAGTGCATAAGTTCTAGTAGTATCAGTCGTACCTTCATAATAATTTCCACCCGTGTCAACCAATAGAAATCCTTCAGGTTTGATCGTAGCTTGTGTCTTTTTCTCAGGAGAGTAATGCATCAATGCGGCATTCTCTTTATATGCTGAAATAGTATTAAA
>JAQICF010000192.1 GCA_027858795.1 Candidatus Delongbacteria bacterium
TGATATTTTCAAAATCATAAAAATTTTCAGAGAAAACAGAAAATGACTCAAAATGCAGAAAATAATGAGATGTCAGACTTAAATGAATTGTAGAAATATATTATTACGCAGTCTGCCCACGCCTTCCCACTTCGAATTAATTATGCATGGGGAACGTAAAATTACGTTCCTTTTTTTATTTTAATAACATATATTTGTTGATTATATAATTACACTTCTTTGGAGGAAGGTTTGAAAAGATTTATTACAACGATATTATTTTTATCACTATTCATTTTAAATAGTTGCGTACAAGAACAGACAAATAAAAGTCCTAAATACATTTTTCTTTTCATAGGTGATGGAATGGGACTTTCCCATGTAGCTCTTTCAGATGCTATGACAGATGAAAAACTTACAATGCTGACATTTCCAACAACCGGTTCTATTACGACTTTCGCAGAAGATAGATATATCACTGATTCAGCAGCAGCAGGAACAGCTTTAGCTACCGGAGAAAAAACTTCATGCGGAACAATTTCTCAGGATAGTTCCCATACCAGAAATATAGAAACTATGGCTGAAATTGCTAAGAAAAAAGGAATGAAAGTCGGTATCGTTTCAAGTGTAAGTATTGATCATGCAACTCCAGCTTGTTTTTATGCTCATCAGAAGAGTAGAAGTGAATATTATGATATAGCTATCCAAATGGCTTCAAGTAACTTTGATTACTTCGGTGGTGGATTTGCCAAGGGAAATCGTGAAAAGTATGGGCCCGGCGATATTGTAGCAAAAATGGATTCAGCTGGTTATTCAATGCTTACAAAAAGAGAAGAGCTTGTAAATTCTAACTCAGAGAAGATATGGGCATATAATAATACAACAGATTACAGTAAAGCTCTTTACTATGAAATAGATAGACCGGAAGATCATATAAAACTTTCAGAATTTACAAAGTTCGGAATTGAGCATCTTGCTAATGATAATGGATTTTTTATGATGGTCGAAGGTGGAAGGATAGACTGGGCTTCACATGGTAATGATGGAGCTTCAATGGTTAAAGATCTTATAGAATTTGATAATTCAGTAGCAGAAGCTGTAAAGTTTTATAATGAACACCCTAATGAAACATTAATAATTGTTACTGCTGACCATGAAACTGGTGGACTTGCACTAGGTAATGCTTTGACAGGATACCAAAGTTCTTACAACCTTCTTAATTATCAGAAGATATCTCAAGATTTTTTATCGGATAAAGTTAGTTTATGGAAAAAAGAAAAGAAAGTTACCTATGAAATGGCTATGGATAGTATTAAAGTATATTTTGGTCTAGGTGATAAAGAATTAAATCCAGAGCTTGAACTTATTGAGTATGAAACTAAATTACTAAAAAAGGCTTATGATTATTCCATGACTGGAAAATCAGAAATGGATAAATATGATGCTTATTTAATGTATGGGGGTGGAGATCCATTTTCAAAGATGGTAGTTCAAACTCTAAATACCAAAGCAAGTATTGGTTGGCCAACTTTTGCACATACAGCATATCCGGTTCCTGTGTTCGCAATAGGTCAGGGGCATGAAGAATTTACAGGATATTATGACAATACAGATCTTGCGAAGAAGATAATAAAGTTAGGGAAGTTGAATTATATTAAATAAAATAACCGGAGGTACAAAATGTTTAAAAAATTTGCTGTGATAATACTGGGTGTTTTATTGTTCAATACGCTTTTTGCTATTGAAGATAAATTAAAAGAAAATAAAATAGTTATAAGCGCTAATGACCAACAGGCTTTGATCTACATGAGAGAAGAAGAAAAACTGGCAAGAGATGTATATATTGTACTTGGAGATAAATGGGGTTTGAGGATCTTTCAGAACATTGCAAAGAGTGAGCAAATACATACTGATATGGTCAAAAATTTGATATTGGGATATGGAATAGCAGATCCCGTTGTTAATGATTCAATTGGAAAGTTTACTGACGATAAATTGCAAAAATTATTCTCAGAACTTGTTGAAAAAGGTTCAAAGTCTAAAGTTGATGCATTGTTGACCGGAGCAAAAATAGAAGATCTTGACATTTATGATCTAAATGAATATTTGCTTAAAGTAAAAGATGCGAAAATAAAAGATGTTTTTAAAAAATTAAGATTAGGTTCAGAAAATCACATGAGAGCTTTTTCAAACTGGTTGAGAAAAGAAGATACTAAATATGAAGTAGAATTTATCAGTAATAAAGAATATAAAGATATATTAGAAGCTAAAAAGATAAAAAAGAAATAGTATAAGTAATTTTTACTTCCTTTCTAAAATTGAATATAACATTATTTATAAAAACATTAAAATAAATTTTAAAAATATTTCTTGACAATCGTTGACTTGCTCAATAAATTAGCGAATAAATAATTAAGGCGCTAAAATGAATCGAAAGCAAGTAAATGAGATTTCTAACATAATAAGTTCGATGAAACTTTATTGTCAGTTGAAAGATAAGAAAGTTGCAAGATCTATGGATCTTACTTGCTCTGAATTGAATTGTCTGAAGCAATATTGTGAATCTAAAAGCATCTCTGTAAAAGATCTTGCTGAGCGGTTGAATATTACTTCTGGTGGAGTTACCAGAATTGTTGCAGCTTTGGAAGAAGAGAGGCTATTGCGAAGAGATATGGCACCTGATGATAGAAGAGGAATAAATGTTTCTTTAACAGAAGATGGAAATAAATTTGTTAAAGATTTAAAAAAGATAACGATAGATTATTGTAAAGATCTCTTTGAAGAAGTAAGCGAAATTGATCAAGATACAATATACAATGGATTAAATCTTCTAAATAAAATATGGGCATCAAAATTACAAAAAGACAAAGAAAAATTCAGTGAGAATTTATCCGGAAACAATAATTGTTAAAAGAGGAAATATATGGATAAAATTATAAAAATAATGTTTTCAACAGGAATTCTTACATTGTTCTATTTTATTTGGACAGGAACAAAAGATATAAATAATATTTTGATAATGGCATTCATCGCTTTAGTTATCAGCCTTATTTATAATAAATCATTGTTCAAACCAATGTTGTCTCCAAAGAAATGGATCTATTCTCTATGGTATATAATATTTTTATTCATTGAGATCATTAAAGCGAATTTTGATGTAGCAAGAAGAGTTATTTCTCCGAAGATCCGGATCAACCCGGGTATCGTTACAGTGAAGACAAAATTGAAAACAGCAACCGGAAGAATGGTATTAGCCAATTCTATAACATTGACACCGGGAACTCTGACAGTAGACATTGATGAGGATACATTATATATACACTGGATAGACGTAACTAATATGGATGAAAAAGTGGCAACAGAAAAAATAGTAGCAAATTTTGAAAAATATCTGGAGGTGATCTTTGACTAACTTACCGGAGTTATTATTACAAATATCGACTTATTTTGTATCAGCAGGGATAACATTGGCGACATTGAGACTAATTATTGGTCCAAGCATGGCTGATAGAGTTGTTGCGCTTGATACATTCACAGTTATATCAATATCATTAATTACCCTAATCGCTTGTATGTCAGGAAGAGTGATCTTCTTAGATGTTGGAATGGTATATGCGATTTTGAGTTTCATAGGTGTAGTTGCCGTAGCTCGTTATTTAGAAGGGGGGCTATAAAATGGAATGGTATAGAATTTTAGGCTCAATAATAACATTGATAGGGTCGATATTTTTGTTCTTAGGAGCTTTAGGAGTATTTAGAATGCCGGATCTTTATAATAGGATGCAGGCAGGAACAAAAGCAACAACTTTAGGAACAATCTTAACATTATTAGGAATTGGAATTTGTCATTATGAATGGATCGGTCAGATACTAGTAATAATAATGTTCATAGCATTAACAAATCCTATCTCCAGTCATGCCTTAGCAAGAGCAGCACATTTCAGAGGAATACCACTGACAAAGGGTTCTGTTACCGACAAGCTAAAGGATAAAGAAAATACTGATGTGGAGGTAGCTGACCAGCAGAAAGAGATTACCGAAGGGAGGGTAGATTAATGGAATTACAACAAGGTATTTTCATACTTATGGGCTTAGCAATGATAATTGCGGCAGTTTTAGCGATGCATGTTAAAGACCTGATATCTTCGATTATCGCAGTGGGAGTTGTAAGTTTATTTGCAAGTTTATTATATCTACTGATGCAAGCACCTGATGTTGCCATGACGGAAGCAGCTATCGGAGCAGGATTATCAACTCTTATATTTTTATACGCACTTCACAAAACAAAAGATGTGGAGGAAGAAAATGATTAAAAGACTGGTACCACTAATATTAGTAATATCACTGTTTTTTATGCTATTAAAGGTAATGACTAACGTTTCACCGAATTATGATCTGACAGGCGTTGCAAAGACTTATGCAGAACAAGGGGCAACAGACCTGGGAGCAATGAATTTAGTTACTGCAATAGTTGTAACATACAGAGGCTTAGATACACTAGGTGAAGTTGCTGTATTATTCATGGCAGGAACAGGAATTGCCTTATTGCTTCGAAGAAAGAAGAAAAAAATTGTTTCAGGTAAAAAGAAAAGAGAAGCTAGTGAAATATTGAAGACAGGTTCAAAACTTTTAGTACCAATAATAACAATGTTTGGTGCTTATATATTCATAAATGGACATTTATCGCCCGGAGGTGGATTTCAGGGTGGTGCAGCTATAGCATCAGCTGTAATGTTAATGTTCTTGGCAGATGATTCTTTTAAGATCAATCATAAAGTCTTTGGTTTAATAGAATCATTCTCAGGTATCTTCTATGTTCTTATCGGTGTTCTGGGTCTCGTTATGATCGGAGCAGATCATTTCTTAGATAACAGATTATTACCACTTGGAGAATTTGGAAAGATATTAAGTGCGGGAACTATACCAATAATCTATACACTTGTAGGATTAAAAGTAGGAACTGAATTAGCAAGTATATTGGACAATATGAAGGGGGAGCTTGAATGAATATAACTAGTATAGTTCATATAATAGGATTTGCCCTCATATTGATAGGTTTTTGGGGAATGTTGACACAGAAGAATATGATTAAGATAATTTTAGGATTGGCAATAGTCGAAACAGGTGTTCAACTTGTTATGGTAGCTTTTGGATTTATAGACGGAAGAACTGCTCCTATATTAGACTCTGCGGTAGAGTTTAGCAAGGCATCTTCGTTAATAGTTGATCCTGTACCTCAAGCACTGGTTCTGACAGCTATTGTTATTGGAGTTGCAGTTAATGCGTTAATGTTAACCTTTGTTATAAAATTGTATCAAAAGAAAAGATCATTGTCAATTAACGATTACAAGGAACTAAAATGGTAAATCCAATATATATAATAGCAATCTTACTTGGTCTTGGATTTTTATTGCCATCAATAAATAAGGCCGGCATAAAAGTAACAGGTACAATATTCTTTTCAGGAATAATAGCTGTTACAGCGATAAGTTTCCAATGGTTAGTTGCTTTTTTACTAGATGGTCAACAAACTATACAAATATATACTGCAGGATTTAAACCTCCGATGTCGATCAATTTACAGATGGGATTAAATGAAGCGGTTATAATAACATTGATCAATTTTGGTGCTTTATTAGGAGCAATTTATTCATTTAAATATTTTGCAAAAAATGGTGTCCAAGCATTAGTAGTATTTTTACTGTTCATACTTGGTATGAACGGATTAGTACTGACCAGAGATATTTTTAATATTTTTGTTTTCTTAGAAATAACTTCAATTGCAACATATATCCTTATAGGTATGGATCTTAGGTTAAAATCTCTATCTGCAGGATTCAAATATATGGTAGCAGGTGGAATAGCTTCAGTATTTTTATTACTGGGAATAATTCTAATTTATTCTAAGACAGGGACATTGAACCTAGATGGAATGATCGCTGCTGTCTCAGTTGCAGGTTCGTCACAAATATTATTTGTGGGCGTATTCATACTGATATTCTCTGTTGTAATTGAATTAAAAGTTTTCCCTGCTAACGGTTGGGCTTTAGATGTTTATGAAGGATCAGACACAGGTATTTCTGCAATGATATCTGCAACATCTGCAACAGCTTTGTTATTTGTTCTTTACAAAGTACTGCCTTTAGCTTCAATTAATCTAACACAGATAATAGTTTTTATAGGGGTTTTAACTTTTGTAGTATCAAACCTTTTTGCAATAATGCAGAAGAGTACGAATAGATTGTTAGGTTATTCTTCGATTGGTCAGATTGGGTTATTGGTTTTTGTAATAGCATCAAAAGATGTATTAGGTGATAATTTTGAAAAAATATTCTTTGGATTACTTATTAGTCATTTTTTAGCTAAAGCAGGTTTATTCTGGTTATCTGGAATTGTAAAAGCTGATAAAATTAAAGACTGGGTAAAGATAAAGAAAAATCCTATTCTAATTTTCATGTTTGGAACATTTATCTTTGCATTGATGGGTTTTCCTCCATTTCCATCTTTGGCAGCAAAATGGTCTTTAGTGATGATATTAGCTGAGAATGGATCGTTTTTATGGATTTCTATTATACTCATTGCGTCGCTACTTGAAGTTCTTTATTTATTCAGATGGTTCGGATACATTCTTAAACTTGAAGATAACGGTCAGAAAGTAGAAAAACCTCAACATCAATTAGTTCCTATCTATATTGTGACTGTGTTACTTTATGTTGCGGGGTTCTATATTACCAGATTATTTGATGCTGGAATATTAATTAATTTCATACCTTTAGCATTTGTGGGAATACTATTCTTAATAGACTTCTTACCTGTTTACATTAAGAACACGCTAGTTTTGATAGCCGTATCATATTATGGATATATACTTGTTCCAGGTTTAGATACTTTAAAGCTGATATTTGCTTTGATATTCTTAGTAGGCGGGATCTTAACATTCATTCCCGGATATAGCGTAAAAGGGAAGAGAATAGGATTCTATCCTGTTGCTATGATGATGTATGTAGGTCTAATTGGCTTGATCGAAGCTGAAACTTTATTTCAATTCTTTTTTGCTTGGGAAATAATGACAGTAGGTTCTTATTTTCTAATTCTGAGAGGTAAAAAATCTATGCCTCACGCATTGAGTTATATATTATTCTCTGCAGGTGGTGCTTATCTGATATTATTTGGATTTGCGTTATCAAGTGCAGAAACAGGAAGTGTCTTGCTAACCTCATTATCAGAAGTTAATATTTATTCAACCATGGTATTTATATTACTTGCATTAGGATTTATGACAAAGACTGCTTCGGTCGGCCTTCATATATGGTTGCCGGGTGCTCATGCTGAAGCGGAAAGCGATGTTTCTCCAATGGTTTCGGCAGTACTACTGAAAGCCGGAGTATTTGGGTTGATAATTCTTTTCATAGCAATGAAGGACAATGATGTATCAAATTTATTTTATATACTTGGTTGGGTAGGAGCAATAACTGCATTACTGGGAAATTTAATAGCTTCATTCCAGGAAGATGCAAAAAAACTATTAGCTTATTCAAGTATAGCTCAATTAGGTTATATCTTGTTTGCTCTAGCAATAATGACAAATGTAGGCTGGTTGGCAGCTATATGGTATTCAATCAATCACTTTTTGTATAAAGCTTTATTATTCCTTGCAGTTGGTGCGATCGTTATGAAGCTGAAAACTCATAAAATGTATGAAATGGGTGGATTGATAAAACAGATGCCAATGTCATTTATTTCTGTGATGATAGGTATAATTGCTTTATCAGGTGTACCTCCATTGTCAGGCTTCGGCGGTAAATGGTTGCTTTATAATGCTTTCATACTAAAAGGTTGGTATTTTCAGGGTGCGATCATTGCATTCTCAGGAGTTATAGCATTTCTATATCTTTGGAAGCTTATATATTCAATTTTCTTAGGACCGATCAAAGACAAGCATAGAAAAATGAAAGAAGTTTCAGTTTGGTATCTGATACCTCAATATTTAATTATAGCTACCTTGATGTTCATATCAATGAAACCAAAATTCATCTTGGAAAATGTTGGTATTTATTTCAAAGAAATTCTTCCGGAAAATACAGTTACATGGACCGGAGATGCAGCTTCAACAGTAGTGAATGGTAAATTATTCGGTGTTTGGGATCCTTTCTATATTATGATGATAGTTATGGGCATTTTCGGAGTTTTATTAGCCTGGTTGTTAATTGCCAGCAGAAAAGCTACAAAGGTGAAAATGTTCAACATTGTATATTCAGCTGAAAGACCTGAAAGTCCTCAAACGACTCATTTTTCTTACAATATGTTCTCACACTATAGAAAAGCTTTAGGGTTTTTAGCATTACCACTTGTAACAAACTTTTGGAACTTTATAACAGACTTCTTCCATTCAACTTCTGATTTTTTCAGAAAATTCTACAATGGAAGTACCCAATCTTATATTGTTCATATTATTAGTTTTGTCGTATTTTTCTACTTTATTCTTAACGGAGGAATATTTTAATGGAAGCAGAATTAACAATTACTTCAAGAATACTTTATTCCTTATTAACTCTTTTCATAGTATTTGTTTACGGGATGATACAATCAGGAATTATTAGAAAAATAGTTGCAAGAGTTGCCGGAAGATATGGCATTCCAGTCTATCAGCCATTTATTGATCTAATAAAAAATTATGCTAAAAGATCACAAATAACTCATGGTATGATGTTCTATCTTGGACCGATCTTTAGATTGTCAGGCGGTATTGGACTGTTCATGTTTATGCCTATGATATTTGGATCTATATATTTTAGAAATTTTTCATTTACCGGTGATATTGTATTACTTATGTACTTTCAATTCTTTGGAATGCTTGGAATGGCAATGGGTGCCGGAGAAGCGGGTCAGCCTAACTCAGGTATCGGTGTTAGTAGAGGACTTGCTCAGTTTACAACAGCTGAAGTACCATTTACACTGGCTATAATTGCAATAGCTATCCAGTATCAGACATTATCAGTATATGACATTGTGGCTGCTCAGCAGGGTGGAATAATGAACTGGACAGTTTTTCAAAATCCAATTGCAACTTTAGCAGGAATGTTAGCTTTCTTAGGAATAATGCGCCACGCGCCGTTCAATGTTGTAATGGCTCCACAGGAAATACCTATCGGTCCTCCAACAGAATATCATTCAACTTACCTTGGAATGCTTCAATCAAATAGAGCTATTCTTCATATAGTTGAATCTGCTCTATTTATGAACTTATTCTTCGGTGGTGCAGCAAATTGGATAGAATTTATTGTAAAAACATTTATAATATATTTCAGCACTGTATTCATTGGTGTGGTATTCCCTAGATATAGGGTTGATCAATCAGTATCCTGGTTTGTGAAAGTGCCGTTAGTAATCGGTATCTTAGGTGTATTATATGCGAAGTATATGTAGAGACGCCCTAATAGGACGTCTGTACATAATAATTAAATAAAGAGGTTTAATATAATGACTCGAATGGATGATTTAAAAAAGAGAACTGTGACAGCACCGGATGGTGAAGAATTTACAGTAGATCCGATGCAGGATTACTTTTGTGATAAAAGGCCTGAAGTACAGGCTCCAGCACATCCGCTATTGGAAAAATTCTTCAACTGGGCAAGATCCAATTCTTTATGGGTACTTGGATGGGGAACCGGTTGTGGTAGTATTGAATTACCACCTCTAACAACTCCAAGATTTGATATGTTCAGATACGGTGTTCAGATGAGACCCACTCCAAGACAATCAGGTGTATTTATTATTTCAGGATATTTGGCTGTAAAAACGTTGAAAAGAGTTATCAGAGCTTATGAACAAATGCAAGGTCCAAAATATATAATAGCATTAGGTAGTTGTACGATAAATGGTGGAATGTACTATGACAGTTTCAACACTATAAATAGACTCGATCATTACATTCCTGTTGATGTTTATATTACCGGATGTATGCCAAGACCTGAAGCAATTCTTTCAGGCTTTGTAGAACTGAAGAAAAGAATCAGGGCAGGTAAAGCTGAAGGTGCGAATGATTATGCCGATAGATTTGATTGGTATAAAGCGAACCAAAAGAAGGTTATCAAAGGTTGGGATATGCCAGACTATAACTGGTAGTTATCCTAACGGGATAAAACACCAGTAACCACAGGTTTTAACCTGTGGAGAGAAAGATCCTGAATCAAGTTCAGGATGACAGAAAACAAACTAAGGCAAAAAATATGAAAGAGATATTAGAAAAGATAAAAAGGAAATATGAGATCACGGATGTTCTTCAGAAGAGAGATGATTTGCTGTTTTTTTCTATCGGGAAAAAATTACTTGTCGATATACTGAATTATCTGAAAGAGCTTGAAGGTTTTACACATTTAGTAATGTTATCAAGCGTTGACTGGTTGGAAGAGAATAAATTTCAGCTCTCATATATTATAAATCACCCTGTAAATAAGTATGATATTACTATAAGAGTATTTATTGACAGAGATAAACCTGTAATGGATTCGATTCATCAGATATGGCTTCAATCGGCAACAGATCAGAGAGAAATTAAAGAATTATTCGGTATTGATTTTCCCGGTAGCCCAGGAGTGGATGATGATTTTGTACTTGAAGACTGGGATGATATTCCACCTATGAGAAGAGATTTTGATACATTGAAATATGCTACAGAGAATTTTTTCCCAAGAGAAGGAAGGCAAACTCACGATACAAAAGAATACATGAAGTCAAAATTATATCCGGATAAGGATTAATTGATTCGTTTGTAGGGGATGCAGGAATGCATCCCCTAGGAACGCATTCCTGCGTTCCGTACAAAGGAGAAAGAAAAATATAACAAAATTTGAGGACATTAGATGTTCAATATAAAAGAAGACAGATCAAAGTTCCCTAAAATGAAAGAGGATGGAACTCTTGATATTGATCTAGACTCACAAAAATATGTAAAGATCTGGCAAGGGCCTAATCATCCTGGAGTTACAGGAAATATGGCATTAGAGCTTACAATTTCAGGCGATGAAATAGTTCAATCAAAAACGCATGTAGGTTATCTATACAGAGCTTTTGAAAAATTGATGGAAAGAAGAAAATTTATTCAATGTTTTCCTATCTGCATCAGAATGTGTGTTCCTGAGCCTGATATTAATGAATATTTGCTTGCTGCATCTGTTGAAGAACTTGGAGGTATTGAGGTCCCAGAGATGGCAGAATGGCTAAGAACTTTAGTGCTTGAAATGGCAAGAGTTACTATCCTGCTTAGAGGAGTTCCCGGACAAGGTGGAACTATGAGTCTTGGAATGGGAGTTCAGTGGGGTGTATATATCAGAGACCTGATGCTGGACAGATTTGAAGAACTTACCGGTGGCAGGGTTTATCACATGTATATTGCTCCAGGTGGAGTTAGAGGTTTGTTACCTTCCGGATTCAAAGAAAGAATGGAAGAAGTATTAAAGAAAATAGATGAATTTGTTATTGATATAGATAATTTAATGTTCAGTAATGCCGTTTTCAAGAAGAGAACTAAAGGCGTTGGAGTAATTGAAAAGGATTGGATCGATAAATACAGTGTTGTTGGACCTAATGCTAGAGCAGCAGGAATAATGAGAGATGTTAGGAAGGATTATCCATATTTGAAATATGATCAATTAGACTTTGAACCTCATACTGAAACAGATTCAGATATTTATGCAAGATCCAGAGTAAGATGGCATGATCTTCAAACATCAGTGGATCTTATAAGACAGATAATGGCTAAAATGCCGGAGAAAGGTGAGATCAGAGCAAAAACACCGAATGTTCTTCATTGGAAAATACCAAAAGGTGAAACTTACAAAAGAATAGAATCATCCAGAGGTGAATACGGTTTCTATATGGTTACTGATGGAAGTGCTTATCCTAGAAGAATAAATCTTAGAGGACCAAGTTATAATTCAGCAATGGTATTACTTGAAAAAATGTTGGTAAACGCTAATATATCAGATACTTCATCGTTGATGGTATCATTAGCTACATGCCCACCGGAAATAGAGAGGTAAATAAATGAGTATAAAAGATGTATTATCGCCATTTTTAGCTTGGAAAAAAGTATTTAAAGATCCTGTTACTGTTAAAGATCCGTTCAATGACAGACCTGGAGCTCCAAGATATAGAGGATTCCACAAAAACGAGTTGGATAAATGTATCGGTTGTGGAGCCTGTGAAGAAATTTGTCAGAATGCTGCAATAGATATGGTTCCTGTTGAAGGGATTGAAACTAAAGACGGTGACAGTGGACTTAGGCCGATGGTCGATTATGGTAGATGTTGCTGGTGTGCTCTTTGTGTTGATATTTGTTCTACAAACTCACTTACTTTATCGAATGAATACACCTGGATTGATTCTGATCCGGATGTTTTCAGATTTGTTCCCGGATATGATAAAAAAGAGTGGGATAAAAGTGAACTCGGATGGACTAAACCTAAAAATTATGATCTTAACAATTATGATAGAGTTGACATGGCTGAGCTTCATCCTGAAGAAAGGGATAAATCATTCATTGAATTCGTAAAAGGATATTCTAAGGAACAAGCAGAAGCAGAAGCGGATAGATGTATTGATTGTGGTCTTTGTACTGCAACTTGTCCTGCTCACATGGCTATTCCAGAATATATCAAGGCTATCAGAAATGACGATATGGAAGAAGGTCTAAGAATAATGTATGAAACAAATCCATTGCCTGAGATATGTGGTAGAATTTGTACTCATAAGTGTGAAACTGTTTGTGCAATAGGTCACAAAGGGGAACCTTTATCTATTCGTTGGTTAAAAAGATATATAGCTGATCAAGTACCTGAGAGTAAATATAAAGAAGTTCTGGAACAGGGAATGGAGATCACTCCAAAAAGTAAGAAAATAGCTATAATCGGTTCAGGACCTTCAGGTCTTTCAGCTGCTTATTATTTGTCAAGAATGGGATATGCTACAAAGATATTTGAATCTTTACCTGAAGCTGGTGGTATGATGAGATACGGTATTCCTTCATATCGTCTTCCTTACGATCAAATTGATAAGGATGTTAATTATATCTTATCCTGCGGTGTTGAGATAGAATACAACGTAAAAATTGGTAAAGATATTACTATAGAACAACTGGAAAAAGATTATGATGCAGTATTCTCAGGAACGGGACTTCATTTAGGTAGAAGTACAAGAATTCCTGGTGCTGATAATGAGAATGTATTCTTTGCAACAGATCTTCTTAGAGAAATTTCTTTAGGTAATGAGATCCAAGTTGATGAAAAGATAGTTGTGATCGGTGGTGGAAATGTAGCAATGGATATTACAAGGTCTCTTGCCAGACTTCAAAACCAGAAATATGGTAAAGTTAACGTTACTGCAACTTCGCTGGAATCTGAAGATATTATGCCTGCAGATAGGGAAGAGGTAGTAGAAGCAAGAGAAGAGAAAGCTATTGTTGATCCTGGATGGGGTCCAAAAGATATTAAGATAGAAAAAGGTAAAGTTAAAGGTTTAAATGTTGTTAAATGTCTTTCAGTTTTCGATGATGAAGGAAGATTCAGTCCTAAATTTGATGAAGATCAAAAGAAATTTTTCCCAGCTGATATGGTAGTTGAATCAATTGGACAGGGTATGGATTTATCATACCTGGAATCTATAAAAGATAAGCTTGAATTCAGCGATAGAGGCAGAATAGTTGTTAATGAAAAATATCAATCATCACTTCCGTGGTTATTCGTTGGTGGAGATATTATAAAAGGTCCTGATGTTATCAACGGTATTGCAAATGGTCATACCGCAGCAAAAGGTATAGATAAATTTCTAAACAGTAAATAAAGAGGAGATTTGATATGAAATTGACGGATTTATTAAAGAAAAAACAAAGTACAGAGACTTTCAAGATCGATATTAACAGTACTGCAAAAGATGCCGTGGAGCTTTTCGGTAAGTATAGAGTTGGTTCTTTAGTCGTAACTGACGGCGGTTCGCAGCTTCAGGGAATTGTAACTGAAAGAGATGTTCTTTACAAATGTGACGGTCATCCTGAAACAATGAAGATCAAAGATATCATGACTCCGAAAGAAGATCTTATCATAGCGACAAAAGATGAAAGATTAAGTTATGCCATGGATGTTATGATAAATAAGAGAGTAAGGCATTTACCTGTTGTTGAAGATGGAAAACTTATTGGTATTTTATCAATTGGAGATCTACTTAAGCAGGTTCTCGAACAGTCTGAAACTGAGGTTAAAGAACTTAGGGAATATATAAAGAATCCTTATGGGATAAATATATAGAATTGCAACAACGAATAATATTTAAGCTCTCAAATTTTGAGAGCTTTTTTTTATTTCTTTAAATATTCCAATATCATCTTTTCCGATTATCTGCAAAAAACGGAACGGTCCAGGTTGTTCTATTGAAAGTACCAAAATTTGAAAGATCTGAAAAGTTTGAATATGGTTGCAATGAAGCATAAATTTTATAAGATTTAGCTCTTCCATCAGGATTCCATGTAATTTATATATCTGATTCACTGACAGAAGTATTAACATTTTGAGGTATACAACACTTGCCAGTCAAGATAAGGATAACCATCATTCAGTAAAGGATTGATACTCCAAATCGGTGAAGAGAAGTCCCAATTTTTAATCTTTATCTCCCGTTCCATACAGATACGATTTTATTAATAATTATATTTGCAAAAACATTATCAAGAATATATATTCTTGATAAGTATTAAATATCTAAAATATCTATTGAGGTCAATACATGAAGAACTTGTTATTCATTTTCGTATTTCTAATTTTAATTGCTTTAAATGCAAATTCTGTGTTATTGAAAGATAAAACAATCACAGTTGAAACAACTGGTATAGCTATTTTAGGGAATGGCATTACTATAGAGGATGCGAAGATATTTGCTATAAACGATGCTAAATTGAATGCCTTGGAAATGGTAGGTACATATTTAGAGTCAAACACTACAATTCTAAACCATATGGTGACAAAAGATGAGATCAAAACTTTTACGGGTAGTGTCTTAAAAACTGTTATTAAAGATGAAGAAAAGTGTATGATCGATAAGAATTTTGTTTTTAAAGTAACAATAAATGCAGTAATTGATTCAGAACTTTTAAACAAAAGGATAGAGGAAGTAAGGCGCGATTCTCAATTGAAAAGCAGGTTGGAAAAGGAAAGTAAAAAAGTTGAAGAGCTTACTCTAAAAATAGCGGAGCTACAGAATCAGAAAGGTGTAACTAAAGAGCAGGTGTGAAAAATATCTGATGGTTTAACAGCTTTGGACTGGAATGAAAAAGGGATGGATGCTTGGACTGAGAAAAAATACAATGTTGCAATTGAATATTATAGTGAAGCTATAATATTAGATCCTTCTAATGCTAATTTTTATAATAACAGAGCTTTAACAAATTATACTTTAGGTAACTTTTCTCATTCAATGGAAGATTACAATAAAGCTATTGAACTTGACCCTATAAATGCAACTTCATTCTCAAACAGAGGTTTACTTTTTGTTGACTTGAACCAATTTAATAAAGCAATGAAAGATTACAATAAAGCTATCTCTTTAGGAGCTAATTTTTTTAATGCATTTTATAATCGCGGGAGTTTACACACTTCTTTAAAGCAGTATGAAGAAGCTGCTGCTGATTTTAAAAAAGCGTTTGAATTTAATCAGAAGGAACCAAATTATTTTCATAATTTAGGTGTATTATTATTAGAGCAAAAGATCTTTGATGAATCATTAGAAAATTTTATCATAGCCATTAAGCTTGACCCTTTAATTCCAAAGTATTATTTTAATAGAGCAATTAACTATTTAGAATTGGACATGTTTAAGAAAGGTGTGGCTGATTTGAATGAATGTTTACGTTTGGATCAAGAGAATTCGAAAATGGCAGATGATGCTAGAAAAATAATAAGGAATTTAGGATACTTTCCAGAGTATTAAAATTAGTGAAGTATTGGGTATTATAAGGATATTCCTGTTTCAACTACTATGTCATTCAGTCAGAATAAAATTACAGGCTTCAGCATTAGGCAAACCTGTATATAAAATGATCGGATTCAAGGAATGGTTCAAACATCATTTTTATATGTTGAAAGGATAATTGTAACGAAATATAAACCAGGAGAATTTATGGAGAAATTATTCGTATTTGATTTAGAAACAACTGGTGTTAGATATTGGAAAAATGGGATTCATCAAATATCAGGAATGATAGTAATTGATGGGGATATAAAAGAGAAATTCGATTTTAAAGTTCAACCAAATCCAAAATGCACCATTGAAGATGAAGCTTTAGTAATATCAAGAGTTACAAGAGAACAAATATTACAGTATCCAGAAATGAAGTCTGTTTATACTGAGATAGTCAGTATTTTAGAAAAATATGTAGATAAATATAATAAAATGGATAAGTTTCACTTAGTCGGTTTTAATAATTCTTCTTTTGATAATCAATTTTTTAGAGGATTTTTTGTGCAGAATGGAGATAATTATTTCGGATCTTGGTTTTATCCTGATAGTTTAGATGTTTACGTTTTAGCTTCGATGTACTTGTTAAGTGAGAGAGAAAAACTTATGAACTTCCGACAGTCAACTGTTGCTAGATATTTAGGCATTAAAGTTGAGGAGGATAAATTACATGATGCAGAGTATGATATATCAATTTGTTATGAAATATTTAAAAAAATTAGAAGCTAAAAAGCAAATGGCAGTCATAATGATACTTACAAAAAAATTGAATCCTGGCATAAAGAAATGAAATTAAACTTAAAATGTGTGACTAGCATCACAGTTTATAGTACATGACGTATGTATCATAAGAAAAAATCGATTAAGAGTGGAGTATTGAATGAATAATTTATTTAGATGTATTTTTATTTTAGTTTTAATATCAAATTTATTTGGACAAGTGACAATCGATGTCGCAGTTAAGGGGATTAGCGACAATAAAAATGATGGAGAGCAAAAAGACAGATTGGAAGCTACAATGGATGCTAAGCGTCAGGCACTTGAAAAGTCAGGTCTCAATCTTAAGAGTATAAGTCAGGTTGAGAACTTCCAGACAACATATGATTACATTGAAACACAGGCAGAAAGTGTATTGCTTCCCGGATTTCAGGTGATTGATAATGGTTATGGAGCTGATGGCTCATATTCTGTTGTCCTTGTAGGTAAAGTAAGATCTGTAGTTAAAGAAGATATAACTTTCAAAGAATTAAGGTATGCAGAACATCTATACAAAAAGGGTGACATTGAAAAAGGTGATGAGATAGTCAACAAACTGATGTATGATGCAAATAGTGAATTGGCAGAGCAGGCAAATTATTTGTTTGTAAAGCATTTGTTTGAAGAAATTAATTTCAAAGACATGAAATCCGATGAATTAGACAAGGCACTTCCTGAAAATCTTAAAGTACTTGATGCCGAATACGACAAATTTAAAATATATTATCCGAACAACAAATACCTTTCAAGTTTAGATGCCAAAAGGAAAAATGTAATATTTGATGTTTTATACGAAAACACAGGATTATTAGAATGTGAAATTATAGATGGTTTAAAATACAAAAGCAAGTATACTGACAGTTTCACAGATGCAAATAATGACAGTATTAAATTCTCAATTAATTTAAATGGTAAAATTGATATTGAGCATAAAGACCACCCCGATTATTTGGATTATTATTCCTTCAATAATAACTTCGGCTTGTACTTAAACGGAAAATTAGTTGATCAAATAAATAAAGAATCCAATCTTAGACACTATTTTAATGAATCTAGATATGACATAATGAAAAAGATTAGTATGTCAAAAATCGTATATGAGAATTACGTTATTTTGATTGATATTGAAAAAATAGAGTGGGACCAATTGCTGAATGCTGAAATTACAAAACTATTTAAAAAAGGAAGGGTGATGAATTACACTACTCATCATAAAAATAAAGCAGTTGGTAAAAAGATTCCAATTCAAATAAGAATCAAAATAATACAAATTAAAATTTAGAACTAGGTTATTATGTACCAAATGAATAAAGTTCAAAATACAGTTACAATGTGTAATCAATGGTACAGAAGATAGTTTTTAAAAATACTTATAATACAAAAAAACTAATAAAATGGAGAAATAACAAATGTCTAAAATACTAAATCTTGCGATAGTGATCCTCTTTTCTTTAACGTTAATTTTATATGCTAAGGGGTCTGGTAAAGTTGAAAGATTATCATTCACACAAGAAGATTTACCTGAAATTACTAACCCTGAAACTTTTCTACCATGGATGAATTTGGAAAAGATGATAGAAGTTTTAAAAGATGTTAAGCATATAAAATACAAAAGAGGAAGTTTAATAGAAAAAAAGAATAGCTTTAAGTATAGCACTATTTTGTCTAAGTTAGAAGTTAAGGAAGAACAGCACAGTGTTGTATTTACAAATCTTATGATTACTGAAAATGATACAATGCAATATTCTCAGAACTATAAAGATAAAATGTCTGAAGCATACAACTATTTTTTCCCGAGAAAAGATATGATGTTCTATCGATTTGTTGGTGTTGAAAGCATAGAGGTTCCAGCAGGTAAATTTGAGTGTACAGTTCTTGAAGGATTTGATGATGAAAAAAAGGTGAAATACTGGATGATCAACGATAAACCTGGGATTTTTGCTAAGATAATCGAAGAAGGTGAAGGTTGTTTTGGTGAGTTAGAGTATTTTGTATATGAACTTGAAGAGATAAAATAAATTAAGGATAAGATAGATTATTTACAGATTTAAATTAAAAGCTCTCAAATACGGAGAGCTTTTTTTAATTAATGCGAGTTTTAATTAATAAAAATGTTAAATATTTTACTTGACAATAGTTGAGAGCGTCAATAAGTTACAACGTAATCTAATAAAAAGGCAGGAATATGGATAATAATAAAATTTCAGTGATATCAAACATCATGAACATGATGAAAATTAATTGTCAGTTTAAAGATAAAAAAATTGCAGCAAAACTAAACATTACTTGTTCTGAATTGAATTGCCTTAAACAGTATTTCGATGCAGATGTACTTTCAGTCAAAGAATTAGCTGAAAAGTTGAATATTACATCCGGTGGAGTTACAAGGATAGTAGCATCCTTAGAAAAAGCAGATATTTTACGAAGAGATATGGATCCAAAAGATAGAAGAGGGATAAATGTTACTTTAACCAAGAAAGGTGAAAAAACATCTAAAGAACTTTTTAACATCACAATAAATTATTTTAATACCATGTTCGATAAAGTTTCAGAAAAAAAGATAGATGAAATATTAAAAGGTATTACTACATTGAATGATATATGGATGGATAATATTGAAAATAATGATAAACTCGATGTTCATCTTTCGGGTTCGGATAACTGTTAGTAAAGACGATGCATTGCAACGTCTCTTAACAAAAAAAATTAACGATATAAAGGATAAATATGGATAAAATGTTAAGAATAATGTTTTCAACTATAATGTTCACTCTGTTTTATTTTATATGGACAGGGACTAAAGATCTTAACAATCTTCTGATAATGTTCGCTTTATCATTAGTCGTGAGTATTATCTTTAGAAATCATCTCAGATCACCGCTACTTAATCCTAAGAAGATCGCATATTCCATATGGTATGTATTATTCTTATTCATTGAGATAATTAAAGCGAATTTAGATGTTGCTTTAAGAGTGATAAAACCTGTAATTCCTATTAACCCAGGAATCGTAACAGTAAAAACAAAGTTGAAAACAGCAATGGGTCGAATGATACTAGCAAATTCTATCACTTTGACACCTGGAACTCTAACTGTGGATATTGATGGAGATACATTATATATACACTGGATAGACGTAACAAATATGGATGAAAAAGCAGCAACAGAAAAAATAGTATCGAATTTTGAAAAATATCTGGAGGTGATCTTTGACTAATCTACCGGAATTATTATTACAAATATCAACTTACTTCGTATCTGCAGGTATCATACTTGCTACTCTACGACTGATAAAGGGTCCAAGCATGGCCGATAGAGTTGTAGCATTAGATACATTTACAGTGATATCCATATCATTAATTACTTTGATAGCATGTATGTCAGGAAGAATAATATTCTTAGATGTTGGAATGGTATATGCGATTTTGAGTTTCATAGGTGTAGTTGCCGTAGCTCGTTATTTAGAAGGAGGGCTATAAGATGGAATGGTATAGAATTGTAGGATCAATAATAACTTTAATAGGTTCAATGTTCTTGTTCTTAGGAGCTTTAGGTGTCTTCAGAATGCCTGATCTTTATAACAGAATGCAGGCAGGAACAAAGGCAACAACATTAGGAACAATTTTAACATTATTAGGAATTGGAATTTGTCACTATGAATGGATAGGTCAGATCTTAGTAATAATAATGTTCATAGCTTTAACAAATCCTATCTCAAGTCATGCGTTAGCACGAGCAGCACATTTCAAAGGAATTCCTTTAATAAAGGGTTCTGTTGCTGACAAGCTGAAGGAAAAAGAAAGTATCGACGTAGTGGTGACTGACAAGCTTAATGAGAATACAGAAGTGGGGGTGGATTAATGGAATTACAACAAGGTATTTTCATATTGATGGGTTTGGCAATGATAATTGCAGCGGGTTTAGCAATGCATGTTAAGGATTTGGTATCTTCTATCATAGCGGTTGGAGTTGTAAGTTTATTTGCAAGTTTATTGTATCTACTGATGCAAGCACCTGATGTTGCCATGACTGAAGCAGCTATCGGAGCAGGATTATCAACTCTTATATTTTTATATGCACTTCACAAAACAAAAGATGTGGAGGAAGAAAATGATTAAAAGAATTTTCTCAATATTCCTATTATTAGGATTTGTAGCAATGTTTTTCATTATTGTAAACAATATTGAAGAAACAACTACTTTGACTGGAGTCGGAAAAGAATATGCTGAAAGAAGTGGGAATCAAGAGCTTGGAGCTCAGAATATTGTAACAGCTATAATTGTAACATATAGGGGTTTAGATACTTTAGGTGAGGTAGCTGTACTTTTCATAGCTGCAACAGGTATCGCGGTTCTACTCAGAAGAAAAGAAGAAAAAGATCCAAAGAAAAAGATAAAGAAGAATAAGAAAAGAGAATCCAGTGAAATTTTACTTACAGGATCAAGTCTTCTTGCACCAATGATAATCATTTTTGGAATATATATATTCTTAAATGGTCACTTAACACCAGGTGGTGGATTTCAGGGTGGAGCTGTTATAGCTTCAGCAATTATGCTTCTGTTCTTAGCTGATCCTTCATACAAGATCAATCATACAGTATTTGGTTGGATAGAATCATTGTCAGGATTTACTTATGTCCTTATCGGAGTTTTAGGCCTGGTTATGATTGGAGCGGATAACTTCCTAGATAGCAGATTATTACCTCTTGGACAATTTGGGGCGATATTGAGTGCCGGAGCTATTCCAGTGATCTATACACTTGTAGGATTAAAAGTAGGAACTGAATTGGCAAGTATATTAGACAACATGAAGGGGGAGCTTGAATGAATATAACTAATATAGTTCATATAATAGGATTTGCTCTCATACTTATAGGATTCTGGGGAATGTTGACTCAGAAGAATATGATAAAGATAATTTTAGGATTAGCTATTGTTGAAACAGGTGTTCAGCTTGTAATGGTTGCTTTCGGATTTATTAAAGGAAGAACAGCTCCGATCTTAGATTCAGCAGTAGAATTAAGTAAAGCTTCTGATCTGATTGTTGATCCAGTACCTCAGGCATTGGTACTGACTGCAATTGTTATCGGTGTAGCAGTAAATGCTTTAATGCTAACCTTTGTAATAAGATTATATCAAAAGAAAAGATCATTATCAATTAACGATTACAAGGAATTAAAATGGTAAGTCCGATATATATAGTCGCAATATTACTTGGAGTAGGTTTTTTATTACCTTCTCTTAGCAAAGCTGGAACTAAGATTACCGGTACAATATTCTTTGCAGCGTTGATAGCAGTTGCAGCAATAAGCTACCAGTGGTTGACAGGTTTTCTACTAGGAGATCAGGTTTCGGTAATGATTTATACAGCAGGTTTTAAACCACCTATTTCGATAAATTTACAAATGGGATTGTTTGAAGCTATATTCATAGGAAGTATTAACTTTATGGCATTGTTTGGTGCAATATATATGTTCAAACAAATGGCAGAAACAGGTGCTCGTTCTTTTGTATTATTCCTTTTAATGGTACTGGGTTTGAACGGATTAGTAATGACAAGAGATATTTTTAATTTATTTGTTTTCTTAGAAATAACGTCCATAGCAACATATTCATTAATAGGTATGGATCTAAAGTTAAAATCTCTTTCAGCCGGATTTAAGTATATGTTGGCAGGTGGAATAGCATCAGTGTTCTTGTTGTTAGGAATAATAATCCTTTATTCAGTGACAGGAACTTTAAATATTGATGAGATGGTAACGGTAATACCAGCAGTAGTAAATATAAAGTTACTTTCAATAGGTCTTTTTATCCTACTATTTTCATTAATAATAGAAATGAAACAATTCCCAGCAAATGGATGGGCTATTGACTCCTACGAAGGAGTTGCACCTGGCCTTACTGGTCTAGTTGCAGCAATAGGAACAGCAGGAGTATTCTTCGGAATATATAAAACATTTCCAATGATGAGCAGAGACCTATTGACAATGACAGCAGTTATCGGAATGATGACATTCTTCGTTTCAAACTTAATGGGGTTGAAGCAAAAGAACCCTAGAAGGATTTTAGGATATTCATCAGTTGCTCAGATGGGATTAATTCTTTCTGTTGGTGCGTGGGCACATAAGACTGGTGGAGCTCAAGATAAAATATTTATGCTTGTTTTAATACCTTTGTTCTTAAATCATTTCTTTGCTAAAGCAGGTCTTTTCTGGATTGCAGGAATCGTTAAGAGTGAAAAATATAAAAATTGGGGAATATTAAGAAATAATAAAGTTCTTTTAATTCCTTTTATTCTTCTTGTATTAGCCTTGATTGGGCTACCTCCGTTCCCAGGTTTCTGGGGAAAATGGAATTTGGTTCTTTTTTGGGGAGCTAATAAAAGCTTCATCTGGATATGGTTCTTATTAATAGGATCATTATTAGAAGCGGTATATATGCTCAGATGGTTAGGGTATGTATTAAAAAGTGAAAAAACAGAAGAAGAAGAAATCAAATATGATCCAAGTATTTCTAAGAATTTTGCAGTACTCCTTGCAACTTCGGTATTATTAACTATTGCAGTTTACTATTCTTGGACAAATGAAGCGATTACGCCAATGTATTATCTACCTTTCACAGTAGGTCTGGGATTATTCTATATTCCATTCTTTTCTGCAAAGATCAAGGGATTTATCAGTATGGCAGCTATTGCGGCTTACGGATATTATTTCTTGCCTGATCAAGCAGGATTTACATTGTTTTTCAATGCATTATTCCTAGGAGGATCATTCGTCCTATTAATCGCAACAATGCACAGCAAAGGAAAGAGAGTTGGTTTCTATCCTCTATTGATGTTAATGATAGGTTCACTCGTCGCAATGGTCGAATCAGCTAATACTCTTCAGTTCTTTTTTGCATGGGAAATAATGACAGTTTCATCTTACTTCCTTGTTATGAGGGGTAAAAAAGCTCAGAAAGCAGCTTTGAGATATGCGATATTCTCTCTTGGAGGAGCATTCTCAATTTTATTGGGATTTGCTTATGCCTTTTCAGAAATGAGTCATAGCTTCGTATTTCCAATTTCTTTATTGGGAGCAATTGAAGAAAATAAAAGTATTGTATTTATATTGATAACATTGGGATTTCTAGTTAAGCTTGCAGCAATTGGTTTACATACATGGCTTGGTGGAGCTTATAAGAAATCTGAAGATGATTTTACAGCATTTATGTCAGCGATATTATCTAAAGCTGGTGTTTTTGGATTAGTAATTCTTATTCTCATTATGGGAATTCCTAAGATAGGTAATATAGATATAGCATATGTTCTTGGATGGATAGGTGCTATTACAGCCATAAGTGGTACTATGATCGCAATATTCCAGGAAGATGCAAAAAAACTCTTAGCATATTCCAGTATGGGACAGCTTGGTTATATCATTATGGGATTAGCAGCAATGACCAGTCTTGGATGGACAGCAGGAATGTATCAGGTTGTTAATCATATGCTTATAAAAGGTGTTTTGTTTTTAGCAATCGCAGGTGTTATATATAGAACAGGTACTTCTAAGATGTATCAGATGGGCGGATTGATCAAAAAGATGCCATTATCTTATACTGCTGTGATGTTTGGAATTATCGCGATATCAGGGGTTCCACCTTTGAGTGGTTTCGGAGCTAAATGGTTGCTTTATGAAGCACTGATCGAAAAAGGATGGTATCTTCAAACAGGAGTTGCGTTCTTCGCATCGACTGTAGCATTCCTGTATTGTTTCAGACTGATTCATTCAATTTTCCTTGGACAGGCTAAAACAGAGTTTAGAGATGTAAAAGAAGCTCCACTTTGGTTCATAGTTCCACAATATATATTCATAATTGTTATAATGTTCATATCAATGAAACCAAAATATTTATTAGACTGGATCACAGGTATTATCAAACCCATATACGGTCAAAGTTTAACTTGGGTAGGGGACACTGCATTTACCTCATTAGGATACTGGAACGGATTTGTAGTAATGAACATTGTTATGGTACTGTTCATAGGTCTTACGATTTTATTATTGATTAAAGCACCGAAGGTTCAGAAAGTTAAGCAGTTCAATATTGTATTTGCAGCTGAAAGACCTGAAACTCCTGAATTGACACATTATGCATATCGATTTTTCAAACCGTACCACAGAGCTTTAGGTTTCTTAGTGACTCCAAGAGTGAAAACATTCTGGAAAAATGTTTCAAGTGTAACACATACTTTGGCTGGATCTATTAGAAAGATATACACAGGGAATGGTCAAACTTATGCATTCTGGATCTTACTTTATGGTCTGGTATTATTTTTTATCACTGTAGGAGCTAAATAATGGAAAATTTTACTATACAAACAATAATTTATGCTATTCTATCATTATTATTGATATTCAACTATGGTATGGTCCTTAGAGGTGTTGTTCAGAAGATAGTTGCAAGAGCTCACGGAAGGTTTGGACCTCCTGTGTGGCAGCCGTATATCAATTTGGTGAAAGTTTTCTCTATCAGGACTGGAATTTCACACGGTATTATGTTCTATTTAGGCCCTGTCTTCAGACTAGTCGGAGGAGTAGGTCTATATCTATTCATTCCTGCCGTATTCGGATCTGTCTGGTTGCAAAATTTTAGTTTTGCAGGAGATGCTCTGTTGGTAATATACTTCATCTTCTTCGGTCAACTTGGAATGGCTCTAGGTGCAGCAGAAAGTGGACATCCTTATTCTCCAATGGGTATCATGAGAGGACTTGTCCAGGTAACAGCTTCTGAAGTTCCGTTCGCACTGGCTGTAATAGCTATAGCTGCACAATATCACACTTTGTCAATTACAGAGATAGTAGCAGCTCAACAAGGTGGATTTATGAACTGGACAATGATCACAAATCCTGTAGCGACAATAGCAGGAATGCTGGCATTTTACGGTATGATGATGCACGCACCATTTGATCTTCATATTGCACCACAGGAAATACCGATTGGTCCTCCAACTGAATATCAGTCAACATTCTTAGGATATATGCAGGCAAACAGAGCATTTTTTGCTTCAGCTAAGTTGATCCTTTTTATGAATCTTTTCTTCGGTGGAGCAACAAGTATTCCTGAGATGGTCATTAAAACTTTCTTGTTGTATCTGACAGCTGTGCTTATAGGTGTCGTTAATCCTAGATTTACACTGGATAAGTCAGTAAGATATTTCTTAAAAGTACCGACTATAATCGGAATCATAGCAGTATTGATGTATTCATTCTAATAATTGGAGATAGATAAATGATTAAAATAGGTAAAGATAGCAAACCTGATGACAAAGCTAAGGAATTACAGAATGAATTTTTCTGTGAAGCTTTACCAAAAGAAGTTGCACCTATAAATAATAAGATCGTGCAAAAATTCTATAATTGGGCACAGGCTCATTCTATGTGGATACTGGCTTTTGGAACAGGTTGTGGTTCAATAGAAATGCGACCACTATATACAGCAAGATATGACATTTCAAGATATGGAATGGCACCAAGACCAACACCAAGACAGTCCAGTGTGTTTATTATAAGTGGTTATGCTTCAGTTAAAACACTGAAAAGGATAGTCAGATCATACGAACAAATGCAGAATCCAAAATTCGTTATAGCTCTTGGAAGTTGTACTGTCAATGGTGGAATGTACTTTGATAGCTATAATACGATAAATCGTTTGGATCAATACCTACCTGTAGATCTATATATTGCAGGTTGTATGCCAAGACCGGAGTCACTTATAGCAGGTTTTGAAAAGATGAGAGAAATTATCAAAGCAGGTAAGGCAGAAGGAGCGAATCTGTATGCGAAGAACTTTAAGTGGTATAAGGAAAATCAAAAGAAGGTAATTAAAGATTGGAATATGCCTGACTACAACTGGTAATTATCCCAACGGGATATAACACCATTAACCACAGGTTTCAACCTGTGGAGAAAAAGATCCTGAATCAAGTTCAGGATGACAACAATAAGTAGAAGGATAATAAAATGAAAGAAATGATCGAAAGATTAAATACTAAATTCAATATCAAAGATATCAACGAACATAAAGATAATCAGGTTTTTCTAACTGCAGAGAAGAAAGACTTGGAAAGTGTAGTGTTGTATATGAAAGAATTTGAAAAATACGACCACTTAACTATGATATCATGTGTTGATTATATTGAAGATGATAAATTTCAACTTACTTATCTTCTTCGCAATTACAATAATAATGCTGATACTTGCATAAGAGTTTTCATCGACAGAGAGAATCCTACAATGACCAGTCTTAATGAGTTATGGGCAGGTGCGAGAGTATATGAAAGAGAATTAAAGGAAATGTTCGGAATAGATTTTCCAGGTTGCCCAAGAGTCGATGATGCATTTGTACTTGAAGGATGGGAAACAATTCCACCTATGAGAAAAGACTTTGATACTAAAAAATATTCTGAAGAGACATACTTCCCAAGAGAAGGAAGATCTACAATAGATCCTGCAGAGCAAATGGAAAAGAAGTTGTATCCTGTAGAAGCAGAAGTTAAAAAGAGTATTACTAAAGAGTTTAGAGATAATTCGAAATAATAAAAATTAAGAATAAGAAGACACTATGGAACCTATTTGGAATGATACAAAAGACCTTGACCTGAAATCAGGTAAGTATGTAAAGATCTGGCAAGGACCTCAGCATCCCGGTGTAACAGGCAATATGTCATTAGAGCTTTTATTGGAAGGTGATGAGATCATGGAATGTAAGACCCATGTTGGTTATCTTCACCGAGGCTTTGAAAAACTTATGGAAAGAAGAAAGTATATCAAATGCTTTCCTATCGTTTGTAGAATATGTGTACCTGAACCAGATTATAATGAATATTTATTTTCAGCTGCAACAGAAGATCTTGCAGGTATAGAAGTGCCTGAAAGAGGTCAGTGGCTTCGAGCTTTGACTTTAGAATTAGCAAGATTAGCTGCTACAGTGATGGGACTGGGTGGACAGGCTGGATCATTTGGACTGGGAACGATCGGTCAATGGTCAGTAGCTCACAGAGATCTTATTTTAGATCTTTTCGAAGAACTTACAGGTGCAAGAATTTATCACATGTATATTCTTCCTGGAGGAGTTAGACATGAGCCGCCAGCAGGTTTTGAAGACAGACTGGAAAAGATTTTGGTTAAAACCGAAAAACTGATCTATGATATAGATAAAGTAATGTTCAACAATGCAGTGTTTAAATCAAGATCTGTTGGATTAGGTGTTCTACCTAAAGAATGGATAAAACCATTTGGTGTGACTGGATCAACTGCTAGAGCATCAGGTGCGAAGTATGATATCAGAAAAGATCACCCGTATTTGATCTATGATCAGCTTGATTTTAAAGTAAATGTTGGATCTGCAGGTGATGTATATGAAAGAACTGTTATAAGAAAGCAAGAAGTGATTTTAGCAATAGATCTTCTTAGACAGATTATTAAGAAAATGCCTAAAACCGGTTCAGTTAGAACTAGAATTCCTGATCTGATTCATTGGAAGATCCCGAAAGGTGAAACCTATGTGAAAGCTGAGACTACCAGAGGTGAAATGGGTTATTATATGGTGTCTGATGGTACTGAATACCCAAGAAGGATAAATGTGAGGGGTGCAAGCTATACACATGCTATGGCATTGCTGGAAAAATTGTCAGAAGGTATCACTAATGCAGATATTTTTGGTCTGATGGTATCACTGCAAACTTGTCCACCGGAGATAGAAAGGTAGAAATTAGAAGTCAGAAGTTAGAGGTGAAAATTTCTAATTTCTAATTTAAATAAAGAGGATTAAAATGAGTTTAAAAGATTTAATATCCCCATTTTATGCTTGGAAACGAGTATTTGAGAAACCTTATACAATTAAGGACCCAGTTAACAGAGAGGGTGCTCCAACGTATCGAGGTTTTCATACTAATGATATTGAACAATGTATTGGTTGTGGTTCATGCGAAGAAATTTGTCAAAATGAATCTATCGATATGGTTGAGGTAGCAAATATATTAGCAAAACCAGGTGACAGTGGTCTAAGGCCGTTGATTGACTACGGCAGGTGTTGCTGGTGTGCTCTTTGTGTGGATATTTGTCCTACTAAATCACTTGGTATGTCTAATGAATTTACTTGGATAGATGTAGATCCTGAAGTGTATAGATTTGTTCCTGGTGTGGATAAAATGCCTTGGGAGAACGAAGTTGAAAAGGGTTATAAAAGGGGTGAAGAAGCTTGGCTTATTAGTGGTGTAAGAGAGCAGATGCCCGAGCAGGAAGCAGATGAAAGAAAGACTACTTTTGATGAATTTCAAGATGGTTTTACTGATGAGCAAGCTATTATCGAAGCTAACCGTTGCTTAGATTGTGGTATCTGTGTTGAAGCTTGTCCTACTCATATGGATATTCCTAAATATATTAAAGCTATTAGAGACGGTGAGTTGGATGAAGGTCTTAGAATTATGTTTCAGACAAATCCAATGGTTGAAGCTTGTGGTAGAATTTGTACTGCAAAATGTGAGACTGTTTGTGCTGTTGGGCATGAAGGTAAACCTATTGCGATCAGATGGTTGAAAAGATATATCGGAGATAAGACTTTTGATAGAAAAGATGAGATAATTGGTCTTAAACCGAAACCTGCTTCAGGTAAGAAAGTTGGTATTATTGGTGGTGGACCTGCAGGTCTGACTGCTGCATACTATCTAAGAACTTTGGGTCATGATGCGGTTATCTATGAAATGCATGATAAGCTAGGTGGAATGTTAAAGTATGGCATCCCGGATTATAGACTTCCTGCTAATGTTCTTCAGAGAGAAATTGATTATATCATCAGACAAGATGTTGAAGTTAAATACAACACTAAAGTCGGTAAGGATGTTATGCTTGATGATATCCATAAAGAAAATGACGCAGTATTCGTTTGTATTGGTGCTCAACTTGGTACAAATATGGAGATAGAAGGTCTTCATGAGGATGGAGTTCAATCAGGTGTTGGATTCCTTGAAAAGATAGGTAAGGGAGAGAGACCTGACCTTGGTAAAGATGTTGTTGTAGTCGGTGGTGGTAATACTGCTATGGACTGTTGTCGTTCATCTGTGAGACTTGGATCTGATGTTAAGATTCTTTACAGAAGAACTGAGAAAGAGATGCCAGCCGATGATATTGAGATAATTGAAGCAAAAGAAGAGGGAGTTGATATTCAGATACTTACTTCTCCAATTAAGATACAGAAAAAAAATGGTCGTTTGGCTATTGAATGTATTAAGATGGAACTTGGTGAACCTGATAAGAGTGGTAGAAGAAGACCTGAACCTGTTAAAGGTTCTGAGTATACTATCATGGCTGATACTTGCATTATGGCTGTTGGTCAAAAGGTTGAACCTGAGATTATGAAAGATCTTGATATTAAACTTACCAGATGGGGTACTTTCGAAGTTAATACTGATACGCTTAAGTCTAACCAAGCAGGTGTTTATGCAGGTGGTGATTGTGAAACCGGACCTGATGATGCCATAAGAGCGATTGCAGCAGGAAAAAAAGCAGCGTATTTCATCGACAAACAATTTAAAGGCTAAATATTTTTATTTTTTTCGTCGGTTTTGAGACGTAGTGGTACTACGTCTTTACGACTTTACTTGATTTTGGGGACGATTTTATCGTCCCTTTTTTTTTACAAAAAAATAAAACCAACTGTAATACTTCATAATTAAATCCCTTGACAAAACACTGAACAGTGAATAAGTTTCACACCGAAATTATGCCTGTTAAGATTAACTAAAAATCAACTGGCATAACATAATAAAGATCTGAAGTTTTCTCACCTAAAGGTCAATATCCATGGTGATTAAACCGCTGGGTTGGTTTCGAAAGATGCCAGTCTCCCGTGCTTGGAAAGGAGCTTAAATTATGAAGTTAAATATTTTACTCACACCTATCATTTGTAGTTACTCCTTGATCAAGTCGACAGTTATTGGAAATTCAAATTCAAATTCGAACAACCATACAATTAATCAAAAAGGAGAACAAAATGAAAAAGATCAATAAATTTTATTTGATCGCAGGTATGATCATTCTTGCAATGCTTGCAGGATGTAGTGACGATGACGACGGTTCGACAGGTACAACAACATACGAGAACATCTATGTACATTGGATGGGTGACTCTACAAATGTATCTTTTCAAGGAATGAATACTGTTGATCTTAATGGTGATGAAGCGATTAAACTATCATCTTTTATTACTGATGCGATAGTTCCTCAAGATGCTGACTCAACATTTGTTAGTACATTAGATGTTCAAGATGATGCTCTTAAACTGTACTCATATAAGATTGCTGGAGATGATGGTTTCTGTGCTTCCATAAAAGGATATCCAAATAATACATGGGCTGAAATGGGGAAAGGCTATATAATGTTTGAATCTAGAAATGTTACTTTCCCGGATGATCCTGCAAATAACTTTGATATTGCTGGAGCTTACAACATAAAAGAAACAAGACACATTGATATTCTTAGAAAATTTGATGTAATTTGCAATGATTCAATAAGTATCCACTATGATCTTGAAAAAATGCCTACAGTTATGGTAGATAATCACGATGGTGTTCAAGAAGAAGCGATAGCACTTACAAGTTTCTTAGATCAAGCAATTGCAGATTCAATTAACATCGATGTTCTTAATAATAACATGCTTGCTACTTCAGATTTCAATGTAAGATCAGTTGATAACTGGGGACCTCAAATTGCTCTAACATGGGCTCAGTTTCAAACTGGTTATTGGTTGTTAGAAAGTAACAAAACAATCTTTACCGATGGTAGTTTGGCAGGTGGTGAATACAAAGTTAAATTTTTAGAGAAGATAACTATAGATGAATAATAAGATTTCTTTAGTAAGTTTTATCTTAATACTAGCACTCAAGTTCAGTTTCTGTTTTGCAGAAACTGAACTTGAAGTTAGTTATGATAGTGTGGGTGATAGTTTGATATACACTTATGTTTTGGAAGAAGTAAGTTATTTTGTAAATGCTGACAGTAAAAAAAATATTATGAATCAGGAAATTTCTGCAAGGGAAATTCAGGTCAAACAACCTTTGAATGTTGCAGATGCATTAAAAACTTCTCCTGACATTAATACTTCCACTGGTGCCAAAGGAGAAACAAATACTAAGATAAGAGGATTTTCTTCTGAAAATATTCTTGTACTAATTGACGGAATACCGATCAATCCAGGATATTATGGAAAAGTAGACCTTTCGATGATACCTACAGATAATATTGCGAAGATCAAGATTCTTAAAGGTCCCGCAGCTGTTTCATACGGAACAAACAATACAGGCGGTGTGATAAATATTATCACAAAAAATGGGCATGAAACACCCCAAACAAAAATAAGTGGAATGTTCGGAGATCATGAATTTCAACACTTGAATATTAATCATTCATATAAATATAAGGCTTTGACTTATTGGCTATCAGGCTATTATCAACATAGAAATGCATTTGAGCTCTCAGAAGATTATGAGAAACCAGATTTTCTACCAATTGAGTTCGGAGGATTGAGAGATAATAGTTTTTATAAAAAATGGGGAACTGATGTAAAACTTTCATACTTACCTTCAGACAAAGTTGTTTATTCATTTTCAGGAGGATACCATTCAGCGGAAAAAGAAATTCCGTATGCATCTTCTTCCACATATGATCCGAGGTTCTTCTATTTTCCAGAGTGGTACAGGTATCATGGAAGTTTATCAGGTTACTGGATTATGAATAAAAGAGCCGACCTTAAAGGAATTATAACCTATGATTCTTACCAAAACAGATTAGTCAGTTATAAAACTGTTGAATTCGATGATGAAGATTTAAATTTTGACTCATGGTTGAAAAATTATACATTGGGAACTTTATGGTCTGGTTCATTTACGATTAGCTCATCAAATGAAATAATGTATGGTGCGAATACGATGAGATATTTTCTTAAAAAAGCTGACATTGGAGAACCTTGGCTAAAAAGGGAAACACAAACAATAAATATTTACACTGATTATTTACACAGATTCAATGAAACAGCCAGCTATAACGCAGGTTTGGCTTTAAATTCATTCTACAAAGATCAAAACAATAATTTTGATAATTATTTAGGATATTCAATTTCAGGAGATTTTGACCTGATCTACGGAATCGGTATTAATGCAGGATATGCACAGACACAGAGTTTTCCGACAATGCATCAGCTCTACAGTGTAACTAGCGGAAATGATGACCTAAAACCAGAAGAATGTCAAAAATATGAAATAGGTTTGAGTAAAACGTTTCAGTTTTCAAATCTTCCTTTAAAACTTTCATTTGGAAGCTCTATTTTCCTTAATGATCTTGAAAATATGATAGATAAACAATCAGCAACAGATATATATGATAATATTGATGCAAAAATTGCAGGAATTGAAACTAATTTGTTAACTGATCTCGGAGAATATATTTCTTTAGAATTAGGGTATTCTCATCTGGAACCATATGATTTTGGTGAAGAAATGCTTTATGAATCACCTAAGGATAAAATCAATGCTGGACTTAAAGTTAAATATAAAAATATGACGATAGATTACAATTTTAATTACAACGGATTAAGAGAAACCGAAAATACAAGAATTCTTCCTTCTTATGAACTGCATAACATCAATTTTAAATACATATTGTTCAAATACATGGAACTAAAGTTGAAAGTTGATAATATATTTGATACTGATTATGAACAAGAACTTGGATTCCCTGCAGCAGGCAGGATTATAACTGCAGGATTTACATTTACTATGTAATCCAGGACCAGTAAATTTAAACATGAAGGTAAAATAATGAAAAACAAATTACTTAGATCAATTTCCACCTTAACAATCCTTTTTATGAGTGTACTTTTTCTGAGCTGTACTAAAGCAGAAGAAGTGAAAATTAAACAAAATGATAAGTTCACTATTATCGGTTCCGGTGAAAATATAGAAATTTTAGTTGATAATCTTAAAAATGATTTCAAACCTGTTACTGCTGATGTTGTCTCTATAAGCTCATCGGGAGAGAAAAATGAAATGACCGTTGTAGGAGTTACCCTTAAAGATCTTTTAGTATCAAAAAAGATAGATATTTCTTCTTTCAAATCTATAAGAGCAGTTGCAGGAGATGGATATTCAATTGAAATACCTGAAGAGATATTTTCTAAAAGACAGGTCATTCTTGCTTATAAGATCAATGGAGAACTCCTAAATGATAAGAGTAAACCTATCAGAGTGATCGTTCCAGATGAAAGAGCAATGTACTGGGCAAGAAATGTAGTTAAGATCGAGCTTCTTCAGAAAAAAAATACAATTACCATAGAGAAAATCGTTTTTCTCGAAACTGCATATAAAAAGCTACCTCAGACAAAATATATGTACTATGAAACACAGGACATTGTCGTTCCAGTCAAAGAACTTCTTTCAAACTACTGCGGTGACTGCAAAGGAGAACTTGATTTTGAATCAACAGACGGACTTATTAGATCTGAGACAAATGAAAATGCCTTGATTTCGTTCATAAAGATTAATGGCAAAGGAAAACCTTTATTTCTTTCTCCCGATCTACCTGGTGGAATGTATATAAAAAACATACTTCTTTTTAAAACGAACAATACATGTTTCTATAGTATAGAAAGTGGTATTGAAACTATGAAAAAAGATGGAAAAAAACTTTCATGGAGTTATCTATTAACTTCAACAGGTCTAGCTGAAAGTGAAAAATATACTATTACAGACCTTGATGGGACTAAAAACATAGTTGCTGCAGAAAAGCTAGATAAAGGAATTATTTCCTTTGAGATGGGTAATATTCTGTCAATTGAAACAGCTGAATAAGGAATATATTGCAAAAATTTCTAAGAACATTTTCTATCAATGAACTTGTAATAATCGGTCTAGTTGCAGCATTAGGTATGGCTACCAAACCTGTCGTTGTTCCTTTGACACATATTATTACAGGACCGTTGTTCATTCCCGGAGGATCTCTGGCAGGCGGTTTCTATATGCTTTGGATAGTTCTTGGCGCAGGACTAGTTAAAAAGAAAGGTTCTGGTACTGTTATAGCTCTAACACAAGCAGCTCTGGCGATAGTTCTCGGAATCTATGGAACACACGGTATTACTAGTTTACTTACTTATACTTTACCGGGAATTGCTATTGACGTGGTATTTCTTTTCTCTAGAAATTATAAATATAATATAATGCATTATTTCATTGCAGGAGCGATTTCAAATATTTCAGGTGCATTTGCAGTAAACCTTGTTATTTTTCAGCTACCATTTATTCCTCTGATGCTTTCTTTAAGTGTTGCACTTTTTTCAGGAGGCCTGGGCGGAATACTTGCTTACAATATAAATTCGAAACTTAGTAAATTGAAGGTGTTAAATGAGCACTAGTATCAAAAATAAATCACTATTTATAGCAGTAGTCGGAATATTCATACTCAATATTCTAATCTTTTCAGGTTGCTCAGATCAAGGTTATAGGCATTATGTAAAAGTTGCAGGTGATGTCAATAATGTATTATTCTTTAATAGCTTCAATGATCAAAATAGTATTGCATTAGAAGAGATTATCAACAAAGCTGATCCATTTAATGACAAATACTCTATCCTGCTTGTCGGGAGTGATGGTTTGACTGCTGAGATAGATAATAGAATGGATAAGATAACACTGAATTTTTCAAAGATTAATGGCTGGGAGATCATAGATGAAAATCATCCAATTAGTGCGAGGATAAAACATCTGAAAGAAATTATTATTGTTTCAAAAGAAGATATCACTGAAAACTCTGTCATTATTTTTAACTCTGAGAAGAATCTAATATCCATGACACCGGGGCAGCTGTATCAGAAATCACTGGAAAGAAGACTTATATTTCAAGGTCATTCATCGATAATAAGAGATGATGGAGAATATGCTGTCACAGTTTATACTACAGCTTTGACTTATTCTCTTGATGAACTTGAAGGCAGCAGGTATTTGATCATATCCGAAAGTGGTAAAACTAAATATACAGACAAACCTGGTTATCTGGTCTACAGAGACAATTCTATCGACTATCTTGATCCTGAAATGAAAAATGAGATCGTTGGTATCAAAGGAATATTGATAGACCCTCCAAAGACAAGTATCTCAAATGCATATTACGATGCTCTTCATTATATCGAAAACGGAGAAAAGGTCATGGTGATATTTCTCGATGGTTTTTCATACATCCAGTACAAATACGCCATAGAAAACAATATTGCTCCATATCTGAATCAATTGCCTGCAGCTCAGAAAGCGACTACATACTTCAAACCTGTTACAAATGTAGGCTTTGCTACAATGATAACCGGAAAAGGACCTGATGATAATGGGATTCATGACAGAAGCTGTAGAAAGCTAAATTCATCTATTTTCACTGTTCTAAAAGAAAAGGGTTTCAGCAGTAAACTTGTTGAAGCTAATGTCAGCATATTAGATCATGGTGCTGATGAAATGCTGAATATTGACAAAAATGGTAACGGCAGTATCGATGACGAGGTTTTTTATTCAGCTATGAAAGAAATTGAAAAAGAATATGATTACATCCTCGTCCATTTCCATGAAATTGATGATATGGGACATCAGTTCGGTCCATTCGGCAAAGAAACACTTGAGCAGATCAAGACAAAAGATGGATATGTAAAAGAACTTGTTAATAATTTTGATGGCAGAATAATAATTCTTGCTGATCATGGAATGCATGAGACTGAAGATGGTGGAACACATTGTCAGACAAGATGTGAGGATTTTATAGTTCCATATATAACAGTCGCCGGAGGAAAAAAATGAAAAAAACTGTTTTTATAATAATGACTGTGCTGGCAATTATTATCGTAGCAACCGCATATCTCAATAAAGAGAATGCTGATAAAAAGACAGAAACAGAAATTAAGACCCAATTTATAATTAAGCAGAACGGTACAGTTATTGATACCTTAAATCTTAATAAAATTAAAGCCCTCGATACCGAAAAATTCAATGCTGTGCTCAAAACCAACGGTAAAAAGCCAGTTGAATATTCTTACGAAGGAATTCAGCTAAAAAATATTTTAAAGCTATACAATATTGACATCACAAAAAAAGAACTGATAATAATAACTTCAATTGACGGCTTTTCGGTAGCTTATTCGGTTAAAGAAATCGTTGAAGAAGGAAATATTTTCCTCACTTTTGCAAAAGAAGGAGAATTGCGTAAAAGCAGAAAGAACGGTGGTAGAGGTCCTTATCAGGTTATAACAGTAAAAGATCAGTTCAGTAACAGAAGATGTAAATATGCTACAGAAATGGATGTTCGTTAATGGATGCTTTAACAATTACAGATTTAAGCTTTAAGTATAGATCAGAAAATGAGTTCATTTTTAAGAACATTTCATTCTCTGTCAATAAAGGTTCTGTAGTCGTTTTCTCGGGTTTGAGCGGTTCAGGAAAAACCACTCTTTGTTACTTACTCACTGGAATAATCCCAAGAACTTACAAAGGTGATATTTCAGGTACTATCAAACTTTTCGGTAATGATATAGCTGATCTTTCAGCAGAGAAAATTTCATCAGATCTTGGTATCGTTTTTCAGGATCCTGAGACTCAACTATTCATGCCTACTGTAGAAGACGAACTAGCATTTGCTCCTGAAAATCTATGTTTAAGTAGAGATGAGATAGAAAATAGGATATCAGCTGCATTGGAAATTACCGGTATTAAAGATCTTCGCTTCAAAGAAACAAATACTTTATCAGGTGGTCAGAAGCAACTTGTTGCTATAGCATCTGTTCTTACGATGGAACCTAAAATACTTATTTTCGATGAAATCACTTCTCAGATTGATTCAATGGGCAGAGAGAAGATAAGAGAACTTATCATTTCACTGAAAAATGAAGGTAAGACAATTATTATCATCGAGCATGGACATGGAAATTTTGATCTTGCAGATGAGATCTATGAAATAAAAAATAGTTCTTTAAAAAGGATCAAAGTTTAATCAGGGCTACAATGAAAAATTCTAATTCATACATAGAAGTGAAAAATCTGAATTTCTGTTACGAAAGCAGCGATTTTTCATTAACTAATTTTAATGTAGTACTAAATAAGAATGAGATTATTGCACTTATCGGTGGAAATGGAACTGGAAAAACTACTCTGGGGAAACTTCTTACAGGAATTCTAAGATCTAACCATGGTGATATTTTTATTGACGGTAAAAATATCCAGGATATGGAACTTGGAGAAATTGGAACAAAGATAGGATATTTATTCCAGAACCCTGAAAAACAGATATTTGCTCCAACAGTTTACGAAGATATATGCTTTCCGCTACAATTAAAAGGTATGGATAGCGAAATTATTGAAGAAAAAGCTTCAACTGTCATGAAAGAACTAGAAATTCAACATCTTAGAGATAAAACATCATACAATATTAGTCAGGGTGAAAAACAGCGTGTTGCACTTGCTGGCATTCTTGTTAACGATGTCGAATATTTAATCCTAGATGAACCGACCTCATCTTTGGATGAACACAGAAAAGAACTTCTGGGCAGAATTCTTGAAAGATTGAAAGATTCTGGAATAGGCATACTTCTGATAAGTCATGATGATAATTTTATTAAAAGATATTGTACTAAAGAGTTTTCTTTGAATAAGAACGGAGAAATCTCATATGAATAAATTTGATCCTCGTTCAAAACTGATGCTTGTTATAAGCATTTCTTCTCTGGCAGTATATGTAAAAGATCTATTTCTGCTTACTCTTATCACATTACTTGGAATTCTTGTTGCGAAAGTTTTGCAGGCAAACCTGTTCAAAGCTTTTAGAAAACTTAAAGGTCTTTTTATAATGATATTTTTCGTTGCTGTATTGCAGAGTATTTTTAATCATGAAGGCAGAATCTTATTTGAGATATTTGATATTACTTTAATAACTACAGCTGGATTATATAAAGGAGCAGAATTCATTCTCAGAATGACCATAATACTTACTTCAGCTACTATTATCACAACTTCAAGCAGCAGAGAAATGATACAGGGGCTTGTCCAACTTAAAGTTCCCTATGAGATTGCTTTTCTTGTTTCACTTGGGATAAGATTCCTACCTATGTTAACAGAACAAATAAAGGATTCTTTTACGGCATTGAAATTACGAGGAGTTATATTTAAGGAACTTTCGCTCAAGAAAAAACTGACTGTGTTCTCTTATCTATTTCTTCCTGTCATAGCATCAACGATCAAGAAAGCAGAAAAAATAGCTCTTTCAATGGAAACAAAAGGTTTCAGGGCAAGAGAGAATAGAACAAGTATTCTTATTCTTAAACTATCAAACAGAGATATTTTTTTAATGGCATTTAGCGCTTTAATTTTATTTATTTTTGTATATGCACAAACCAAATTCGTATAATCGGAGGATCAGATGAAAATATTATCAGTTTTCGGAATAACTAAATCAGGTAAAACAACTTCGGTTGAAAATATTATAAAAGAGCTGGTTAAAAGAAGATATCAGGTTGATTCTGTGAAAGAGATCCACTATGATAAATTTAAAATAGACACAGAAGGAACTAACACAGACAGGCATAATAAAGCAGGTGCTAATGTTGTTACAGCTAGAGGTATTTCAGAAACTGATGTACTATTTAAAAGAAAACTAAGCATGGAAGAAATCTATAAATTCTATGATAGTGAATATTTAATATTGGAAGGTGTAAGAGATTCTAATGTACCTAAGATAATTTGCGCACATAATACAGATGAGATCGATGAAAGACTTGATGATTCTGTTTTTGCAATCTGTGGAAGAATAAGTAATGAAATATCTGAGTATAAAGGTCTTCCTGTGATAAATGCTACGACCGATATAGATAAATTGGTCGATCTGATTGTTGATATTGTTCCTGAAAAGCTTCCAGATTTCCCACCTGAATGCTGTGGAGAATGTAAATACGGCAGTTGTGAAGCACTCCTTGCAAAGATCATCAGGAAGGAAGCTGATATCACAGAATGCGTAATTAATAACAAGATGATACATTTACATATTGACGGTAAAGAAATTGAGATGGTACCCTTCGTTCAGAAGATACTTTTAAATTCAGTTCTTTCTACTGTAAAAGAACTTGATGGATATAGAAAAAATGGAAAAATAGAGATTAAAATATAATTATGGTCTATAATTTCAATGGAATCGAATACAAAACAGTGAAAAAGTTCTTTTCAAGAGTCAATTCAGTTTTCCTGATCGAAAGAACTAATGATAATTCAAAGTACATCTTGAAAGATTTTGAGGATAATTCAGACAGGATCACTGCCGAACTAGAAGGAATGAATATTTTTAAAGATCAAAGTCCAAAACTTATCTTTTCTGACGATAGATATATAGTTCATGAATTTATACCAGGTGAAACATTTGTATTGCATTTTGAAGAAGCTGAAAAGAAAGCTTCCGACCCTGAGATACTTACTACTCCCTTGCTCAATTTTCTAAAATCTATGTACGAATATGCTCCAGGTTATATCTTAAGCGATATCAATTTTACAAATTTTATAGTCAGTAACAATAATTGTATAAAATTCATCGATTTTGAAAATGTTTGTCAGGGCGAGATCGAGGATGATCTTGGAAGGATCGTTGCTTTTGCCCTCACATATAATCCTGCTTTCTCCGAATGGAAGTATAAATTCGCAATATATTTCATTAAATCATCAATAGAAATTCTTAAAGTTTCAGAAGAAAAGATATTTTTGTATATTAAAAAAGAATTTGAAGCTATGAAGATCAGAAGAAATATAAAAATTGATATTCCTGATATTTTAAAAAGAATAAAGAAAGGCAGTTATTAAACGGTCGCAACTCTATTGTGGTGGACGATTTTGATTCATCACCTTTTTGTTTTTGTCATTTTTAGGTAGATGTTATTTAATACACTTGTATATTCGAAATTGAATATTGATTTTTTTCATTTGCAAAAAAATATAATTATTGTTAATATATTAAATTAAACAGAAGAGAAGATATATGACTATCAAAATAGAAGAAACCACAAACACCCTATTACTTGCAAAGCTGAACCACGATGTTCAGGAAATTCATAGTAAGATAGAGCCTGAAATATTTAAACCACACTCCTTGGACAATATGCAAATACTATTTGATTCTGCTTTACAAAGAGAAGATGTATCAGCTTTTGTTGCTTATTATGAAGAATATCCTGCAGGTTATTTACTTTTACAGACTAGAAATTATCCTGAGACTCCCTATATGAAAAAGCATTCAGCTATTTGCATAGAACATATTTGTGTTGAGAGTAAATACAAAGGAAAGGGGGTAGGTAAAGCTCTTGTTGATTTTGCAAAAGTATTTGCAGAAGAAAACAATGTTGATAGGATCGAACTAGATTTCTGGACAGGGAATAAGAATGCTGGTGAGTTTTTTAGCAGCCAGGGATTTTCTACTTACAATGAAAAAATGTGTTTGAAGCTAAAGTAATATAAATACATTGATATTTTTATTAGGAGCAAGATATGAAAGATAAATATCTAGATAAAATGGAAGAGTGGAACGAGAACTTTTTTAAAAATTATAAAAAAATGGAAAAGAAGATAGTTGTTCAGCTTGAAAAGTATGGACAGCAATATTTTATCCTTAATGATTGTTATCAACTATTAGGAAGATTCGATCCTACCATAAAAGCGTATTGTGAAGTATGTGAAATGCTTGGAAAGAATGAAGGTGGTTTATTACAATATTATTTACATTTAAACGATATTCCAAATGTTAAGATACAGCAGAAATTTTTAGAAAATAGTCAACACTATTTGATTTATAAAGATTTTGATAAATATCAAGATTCCGGAGAAGTTCTTAAGAGTAAATATGTTTCGATCAAATATGACAAAAATATTGAAGAGATAGCGAATTTAGTTTTTGAAAAAACTGGTAAGATTGATAGGTTTATAGCTAAGGAATGGAAGGGTCTGTTACCCCCAGTTTTTCGAATTATATTTATGAACCATACAGGTCAGAGATCATTTAACGCAGAACTAAATGAAACTTATTTACCTGTAAAAGGCATGAAAAAAAGCGATGTTAAGCATTTAGTAGAGGATATTGTAGCTGAAATATTTCATTTGATCAGTTCTGAGATTATTATGAAAACCAAATTTGGATATGACCTGAGCATGAATTCATTCAGACTTTTAGATGAAGGGTATCTACAGCTAGTTCAGTTTAATTTCAATAAAGAAAAGGATGATACAAAAAAGAGAATTGAATATTATTCTCGTGAAATAGTTGTTAAAGGAGTTTTAAATTTCTATGATATGAAAGATAAATGGACAAAGCTATTGGATGATAATAGTATAAATATATATGACTTGGTTATTTCGTTCGCATTCTTTCTTGAGGATAAGTTTGAATATGAAAAATTTAAAAAAATATTTTTTCCTGTGGAAGATTTAGAAGAAAATTCATGGCTGGAATATGCTGAAAATTATTTCGGTCACAAGATCAATCATCTAATTGATGAATGGAAACAGGCTCTTATCGATAATGAAGCTCTTGTAGAGGAGATTGAGTCTGTTGAAACTCCTGACCTGTGTCTGAATTGTAAAAAATATGACAATCCGAAAGACAAACTAGATTGTACCTTAGATAGATTCAAACAAAAAGATAAAAAGAAATTTAAATGTGACCGGTTTGAGAAGGAAGTTGCTACAATAGTGATTTACAAGTCAAGATCCGGTTTTGTAAAAAAGTATGCAGAATGGATTTCTGAAGAACTTTCAGCTGATCTAAAAGATTATTCTCAGGTGTCAATAAATGACTTGTCTAAGTATAAAACAATCATCTATGGTGGCGGTATATATGTTTCTGGGATCAATGGCATTAAGTTGATAATGGATAACTTAGATAAGCTTGAAGAAAAAAAAATCATCATCTTTGCTACAGGAGCTTCAACAGGCAAACCTGAAGATATTGATAATATTAAAAGAAAGAATTTTACCTACGATCAATTAAAAATAATAAAATTTTTCTACCTTAGAGGCGGTTTTGATTTTAAGAAATTGAAATTTCCTTATACAGTTGTAATGCGATTGATGAAATGGAAACTTCGTAGGCAAGAACTTCTTACTGCGGATGAACAAGGAATGCTTGATTCTTTTGATGAACCTACTGATTTTACAAGTAAGGAGAATATTAAAGAACTCATCGAAGAAGCTTGTTAAAGTAGTAATTACATTGTTTGTTCTAAAAAAATAATTGATAATAATATCTCCTATGGAATTACTTACTTTGATGACTTGAGTAATATTGATCCTGAAATGCTAACAATAACTGGTGAAAACTATTGGTTCCCAACAATATCACTGACAATTGGTTTTGTAAATTAAAACTGATTATTCCTGTTTTAATTTCTTCTTTTATTTCGTAAATTCTATTTATGAAATCATTCATCGAAAAAAATATAATTAAGTTCAAGAACGATAAGATTTCAGAAATAACCGATCCTATCGTAAATGAATCTACAATATCATTAGTTATTAACTATAAACAACTGACTTCTATTGCATGTACCCCAGAACATCTTAAAGATCTTGCTGCTGGTTTTTTATTTACTTCAGGAATAACTTCAGAGGATAATAAATTACTTGATCTAAAATATGATGAAAAGAATAATGTTGTTCATATTAAGATGGAGAACAACGATATTATCAAAGAACTTATTTTTTCCAAGATGAGGCCTGTAGGTTGCGGATCAGGAGAACTTTTATTTGCAAAGAGAAATATTCAGAGACTAGAGAACGATCTTAAGATCAAAAGTTTAACGATTTCAAGTTTGATGAAAGAATTCAATAAAGGTTCAGAACTATTCTTGAAGACCGGTGGAGTTCATAGTGCGGCTTTAGCTGATACAGAGAAAATGCTTGTATTCAGAGAGGATATTGGTCGTCATAATGCAGTAGATAAAGTTATTGGAAATATGTACCTGAATGATATAAGCTTAACTGATAAAGTTATTCTTACAAGTGGTAGAATATCTTCTGAGATCGTAATGAAAGTAATTAATTGTAAAATACCAATGATAATATCAAGATCAGCACCTACGATAAAAGCTGTGGAACTTGCTGAGAAAAATAATATTACACTGATCGGCTTCGCCCGGTCAACGAATTTTAATGTTTATACAGGTTCACAAAACATCAATTTCATTCAAGAATAAACCCAATTTTACACGATAAATATCTAAAAAAAGTACTTGCATTCAAAGATTAAGTATTCGTAACTTTGTGAAGTAATACTTAATTTACATAATGAAATTTAACAAACCTAAGAGTTCGTGCTAATGGAACGAATTGGAATTAGAATAAAGAATAAAAGAGAAAGCCTGGGTATGCAGGTAAAAGACCTTTCTGCCAAGATAGAAGC
>JAQICF010000278.1 GCA_027858795.1 Candidatus Delongbacteria bacterium
AAATAAATATAACAATGAAATATCAATAAAGTTTTCAATCGTAGATTCTGGAATTGGCATATCTGAAGAAGCATTAAAAGATATCTTTAAAAGATTTTCACAAGCCGATATAAGTACTACTCGAAAATATGGTGGTACAGGACTTGGGTTAACTATCTGTCAGAAGCTTCTGAATATTATGGATAGTAAACTAGAAGTTAAATCTGAAGTAAACAAAGGAAGTGAATTCTTCTTCGAATTACCACTTCAGATATCTGATAACATTGATTTATCTCAAGAAAATACGTATGATCATTCCAAATTAAAATTTTTAGAAGATAAGAAAATACTGATAGCTGAAGACAATAAATTAAATCAAAAACTCATTAATGCTATTCTAAATAATAGTAAAATTGATTTCACAATTGTAAATAATGGTAAAGAAACAATTGACATATTGAATGCTGAACACTTTGATTTGATATTGATGGATGGTCAAATGCCTGTCATGGATGGATTGGAAGCTACAAATATTATTAGAAATTCAGAAAAAGACTATAAAGATATTCCTATCATCGCACTCACTGCTTCAGCATTGATCGGTGATAAACAAAAATTCCTTGATGCAGGTATGAATGATTATATTTCAAAACCTATAGACACAGTTGAGCTTTTTGATAAAATGTTAATGTATACAACCGAGAAAGAAAACATCAAAAAGAATACTGTCCCATTTCATAATAATACTACCAATAATACTACCACAATTAAACATGAAAACGAAAAATCAATAATCATTTTATCAGATTTTGAAAATAAAAAGAAAATTTTCGCGAAGGAATCTTATACTAATATTTTGAATTTATTGCTAAATGACTTAGAAACAAAAACGGAGCTTATTGAAAAATATATTAAAGAGGGAGATTCAGAATCATTAAGACTTCAAACTCATAGTTTAAAAGGAATTTTATCTAATTTTGAAGCTCCTAAATTGAATGACCTGTGTAAAGAGTTAGATAAATATGCGGTAAGTGAAAACCCTAAATTGTTAAAAGAAACACTTGATAAAGTTAAGGCTCTCACTCCACAATATAGATCGGAGATCTTGGAATTTATCAAAACACTTTAATAAATCATTAAATAAATATCTTGACTTATATCATAAAATAAATTTATTTACAAGCCTTAGAATATAAAATTAAAAGGAGTTACCCATGGCTATCAAAGTAGGAATTAATGGATTTGGAAGAATCGGAAGAGTTGTTTTCAGGATTATCCAGAATAATGCAAACATTGAAGTTGTAGGAATTAACGATATCACTGATGCAAAGACTTTAGCTCACTTACTTAAGTATGATTCCATCCACGGAAAATTTGATGGCACTGTAGAACATACTGAGAATTCCATAATCGTAAACGGTAAAGAAATTATGATCTCAGCAGAACGAAATCCTGCAGACATTCCATGGGCTAAACTTGGTGCTGATTATATAGTTGAGTCCACAGGTATTTTTAGAAAAAAGGAACAATGCGAACTTCATATAAAAGCAGGAGCAAAAAAAGTAATATTAACCGTTCCTTCAAAAGATAAAATTGATAATACAATAGTTCTTGGTGTAAACGACAATGAACTTAGAGCAGAAGATAAGGTTGTTTCAAATGCTTCTTGTACTACAAATTGTCTAGCTCCTGTAGCTAAAGTTCTTAACGATAAATTTGGTATTGTTAAAGGTTTAATGAATACAATTCACGCTTATACAGGCGATCAAAACTTATTAGATGCGCCTCACGGTGATCTTAGAAGAGCTAGAAATGCAGCTTCAAATATAATTCCAACTACTACTGGTGCTGCAAAAGCAGTAACTAAAGTAATTCCTGCATTAGCCGGGAAACTTGACGGTTTCGCAGTAAGAGTTCCAGTTATTGATGGTTCTATGGTCGATCTAACTGTCCAACTCGCGAAAGATGTTACTAAAGAAGAGATCAATGCTGCTATTAAAGAAGCTGCTGATGGCCCAATGAAAGGTATTTTATATTACAATACAGATCCGATCGTTTCAAGCGATATAATAGGAAACACTCACTCAAGTATTTTCGATGCTGATTTAACTATGGTTATCGGTGGAAATCTTGTAAAAATAGTTACATGGTATGATAATGAAGCAGGTTATTCAAATAGAGTTGTTGATCTTCTCGAAAAAATAGCTACGATATAAACGAATGTAATTCTCAGGGGCGAATTTTCGCCCCTTTTTTTATTAGAGGAAAAATGAATAAATATATTGTATACCTTTTTGCTGTGTTACCAATGCTTTTCTGGTCTTTGACCTTTGTATGGTACAAAACGATCCTGAAATATTTGGATCCGATCTCTATAATATTTTTCAGATTGGTCATTGCATCTGTGATATTGATCATTATAACTAAATTTTTCATTAAACAGAAAGAAAAGCTTAAGTTCAAAGATTATAAATACATATTTATTCTTACATTGTTTGAGCCTTTTATATACTTCCTTGGAGAATCTTATGGCATGCAATATGTTTCGTCAACGATCGCTGCTGTAATCATTTCTATGATACCTGTTATAACTCCTATCTTCGCATTTAAATTACTCGATGAAAGATTAAACAGATACAATGTACTCGGTTTGATAATTTCTTTTGTCGGAGTTGTTGTAATGCTAATAAATCCCGGTTCTTCTTCAGATTTTACAATGAAAGGGGTTCTTTTATTATTCTTAGCTGTTCTTGGTGCAGTTGGTTATGGTATTACCATCAAAAAAATTGCAGGCTCATATTCTTCTTTGACTATAACAAAATTTCAAAGCATTTTTGGTACATTTTTGTTTTTACCTTTGTTTTTCCTTTTTGGGTATAACGATAGTGTTATGAATATTAGTTCTTCCATTTCTGACGGAACATCCTTTGAACTTTTTTCAACTCTGTTATACATGTCATTCTTTGCCTCTGTAATGGCTTTTGT
>JAQICF010000002.1 GCA_027858795.1 Candidatus Delongbacteria bacterium
AGATCATTTGCCCATTCTAGATTTACTTTACCTGGGGAATAATCTGTATACAACTTTAGGCTTCCGGAAATGTTACTACTTGTAAATTCTGAAGTGTTATATACATAGTCATCATTTATAATTATCTGAAACTTATACGTTTTTGTTGAATCTACAAAAAAACTAAGAGTATCATCATTTACTGTAGATAAGCCTGTTATATCAAAAAGGGTCTTAGTGCCTTTTACTTGAGTATATTCCTCCTTGATAATTTCAACTAAAGAAATTTCAACTTTATCTATTGTACCTTGAGAAGGATTTGTAAAAGTTGGATATATCTTGTCTTCTGAATAAACCAAAGATTGAAGGTTAATTATTGGATCAGCTACTGGGATATATAACTCTTCCTGGTTTATGATCACATTATTATGCTCAAAATACATTGTAACCTGAGCAGAGGAATCTTGCTTAGCCCTTGTTGAAGGATTGTAAACAATATCAAATATTGAAAAAGGTGTTGTTATGCCTATAGCCGGTAAGCCGATTTTAATACTGTCTATTAGAAGATCAAGATCTGTATCCGAATTTTCAACAATATACACTTTTAAAGAATCATCCTCGGAACTGTTAAGTGACACGTTTAAATTGAAACCAATACTTAGATTGTCCACAAATTCAGCGATACCACTATTATTAGAATCGTTTATAGCGATATCAGATACTTGGATCTCTACAGAATCATTATTCCCAACAACATATCCACGTTCTTTTAAATAACACTCCTGAGAGTGATAGTACATATACACACTGTCAGAAAAAAGATTTTCATATTCTAAGGTAAAAGACTGAATATCAGTTGAAGTTTTTGAAACTATCTCCCCGTTTGATACTAACGTGATCTCAACTGTCTCATTTGGAACCATATTGAAAACGCCATTGACTGTGCCACTACCTTTCTTGAACTGATTAATCCCAAGTATACTAATATTTCTTGGTTCTCCTAAAAATAATTTATTTGAAGGATCACCTTGAATATTGTAAGAATGAGCTAGTTTCCATCCAACAGGTGAATTACGAAGGTTACCATATGAAATCAAATTTGCATAAACTAAACTTTTTCCAATATTATTATTGCGAAATGAATAATTAAAGAAACAACTATTCATTCCTATTGATGCATGAGGGTAATCAGTTGTTGATGATCCTAAGTAATTAACACATCCACCATTAGGGTTGATCATTGCCTTTTGGGATAAACCTGAGTATGAAATATCCCCAGGGTGACATGACGCAATAAGATATAATCCGGATAAACCATATAAATTATAAAAATGATCACTCCATAATGCCCATTCATTTTCATTTTGCCCAACCTTGTTATAATCACCATGAGATTGTTGATAGATAATATTGTACCCGGTGTTATAATGATTTATTAAGTTCTGTTGATTAAAATCAGGATTATTCTCTTCATAAAATTTGTATTCAGAAAAATTCTCAGGTATTTCTTCCCCAACTCTTTCACACCACAACTGACCATCGTAATCAGTAAATACATTAAAGCCAGCAAGAAAAAATGAAGAATACAAATCTATATTTTGAGAGACATTTCCTGTATAATAATTTATAGTTTTATTAATAATCGATGATATTTCATATCCATTGCTTCCTGGAAACCTTCCCACAAACACATCTGCATAGTTATCCAAATAATCAAAATACTCACCATTAACTCCATTCTCGTTATCATCTAATCCCCCATCAAGATTTGAATAAAAAGTATCAGTTGGTATTAAGCTGCCATCGGTATATTTTGCATAACCGACAGGTACAATACTGTAATCACCTCCCAGTATTACATATTTTAAATTATGACTTATATACATTTGGTTGATATAATTTCTAATCTTCTCAATATTGCTCTCTCCTTGGTATTCTGAATAAATACTTTCAATATCTTTCAAGACAGTATTCAAACCTAATTTCTTTTTATATTCAATAAATTCTTTAAAATAACTGCTGAGAGTATCAGAAGTTATGATGACCATATCAATTTCCATAGAAACTTTTTCTAACTTCTTATTTAATATGATCGTATCTAAGTATGTATACTCTACTCTAGGAGTGAAAAACAAAGAATCATTAATGAAAAGAAAAGGAAAGGATTCTAGAACTGCGTAATTTTTATGCCTTATAGTACCATTACCACCGAGCTTTACTGGTCTATTATTATACTTGGAGATATTTTTAGTATAGTTTAAATCACTATGCCCTTTTATTTCATTAATGAATACAAGATCCATTGAGTCAATTTGAATGCTAAGTGGGAATTTATTATTTTCATATTCTAGCAATTCAGTTAATATTGAGATCCGAATCGAATCCTGATATTCATGTTTATATATTAACTCCTCATTGAAATGTTCAATTTTATTATGTTCTAAATCTATAGCATAATCGTTAATATCAAATATTTTTACTTCTGCTTTCAGAATTACTACAAAAATTATAGTCAAAAACATTAATTTATTCATTCAATGTACTCCTTAACTCATTATTTTACTCTTGATTAATATATACACACTATTAGGAGTATACTGCAATGATTAATCTTAGTTCATTTTAATATTCATTTAATCGTTTTTGATTTGCCAATATTTAATATGAAACTTAACTTTATTATTCAAGTACAAAGAACAAAAACATAAGGGTAATATTATGAAAATAAAGTTAGTTATTCCAATAATATTTTTGGTGTCACTTGTGACATTTCAAAATATTCTTTTTTCAGAAAACATCAAGCATAAACAAAACGATACTCTTGTTACATGGTCAAAAGGTATAATAACAACTGAAGAATTTGAAGATTTCGCATTGTATGCTGTTTTTCATAATGACTCATCTATTGCACAAAATAGCAAAATGAGTTTAAGGAGACGAATTATTAATGATTTACTCAATTTTAAAATTATCAAGCATTTAGCAGATAGTTTGCACGTTGATACTTTAGAAACTATGAGAAATTCATACCAGAGAAAGTTATATAAGACTGCTTATAAATATTTGTATAGGGACAGTGTTATTCAAAAAATAGTTAGTAATGAAAATGTTAATAAATTTAACAGTAGCATGAAGCTTGAGTATAATGTAGACCATATTTTACTTACTGTTAACGAGAATAATAAAACTAATATAAAGAAGAAAATCAATTCCATCTATAGTAATTTAATTAAAGATCCTGAATCATTCAATACAATAGCAGTTCAAAATTCTGATGATGACTTTTCACGCATTAATGGAGGTAATCTTGGGTGGAGTGTTATTAGTAATTATGTCCCAGAATTTTCCGAACAAATTTCAAATTTGGAAATTGGAGAAATTTCAAAACCCTTCAAAACACAATTCGGTTGGCATATTGCAAAATTAAAGAACATTAGAAAAAATCCTGATTTAGGATCTTTTAAAAAAGAAAAAGGAAATATCACTAACCAGATAATAAAAATGCATAAACAAGAATTTGATAAAACAAGGAACAAGTTCAGGTCATTTTTATATAAAAAATATCAAGTTTATATTGATACTATAAATGTTATGAGTTTTGTCAACTATTTCAATGATCTATTAAATGAGGATATTTCATCAGCTTACGATTACAATAATTATAACACTAAATTAACTATGTCTATTCTTGACAATGATACTTTATTCGTTAAAGATATATTAAACTTCTTTGAAAATAAAGACACGAATAATTATACCCTAGTTTCTTCAAAATATATTTATGATAAGATATTTAACTATCATATCTTAACTATTCGTAAATTAATAACTGATGAACTCGGGTATACAAAACTACCTGAAGTAAGAAAGATAGCAGAAGAAGGTATGCTCCTTGATTACAAAATTCATTTTATTCCAAACTATCGAGGTAATAAAAATCAGGACACCCGATGGTTTAAACCATACCACACTCTATATAATGTTTTTATAAATTATTCACTTATAGAAGACACTTTTTATTATATATCTGACACAAAAAAATAAACCTATGTAAATAGAGAAATAAAAAAGGCTGCAAATTTTGCAGCCTTTTTCAAATCGGTCTTCGAGTACTTCCGTTGGAAGTGTATCGAGAAGTCGATTACTTAACAAGAATCATTTTGTTAGTCATAGTCATGTTATTAGCTTCTAAAGTGTAGTAGTAAACACCAGCACTTAAGTTTGAAGCGTCAAAATTAGCTGTGTGCATTCCTGCATTCATTTGACCGTTAACTAATGATCTTACAAGCTGTCCTGAGAAGTTGTAAACATTCATTGAAACATTTCCAGCTTCTACAATTGAGAAGTTTATAGTAGTTGTTGGGTTGAATGGATTTGGATAGTTCTGCTCTAGAGAAGTTTCTAGAGGCATGTTGCTATCAATTCCAGAAGCAACGATAGGCTGGATAGCTGCTTGACTACCACCAATAGCTCCACTCCATCCATCATAGTGAACAGCACCATCATTTATTACTGGATCTGTTGTTCCCTGACCATCAAGATAACCACCAACACCAGCTGTTTCATCTCTTACCCAAAATGTAAATGTATCATTATCTGCCCATGCTGTTGCAAATGCTCCAATCTGACAAGTTACAGCAGAAGGTCCATCACCAGGATTAGGATTTGCAAAGTCAGTATGGAACGCACCTGGATC
>JAQICF010000016.1 GCA_027858795.1 Candidatus Delongbacteria bacterium
GAATATTGATAGTTATAATTATACAGATCTTGAATATGAAACAACTTATTATTGGAAAGTGGTTGAAAATGTTGGTTATCCAACTTATACAGAAGGGTATGTTTGGAGTTTTACAACAGCAGAGGAAACTTCAATTGAGAATAATGTTGCTTATGTTACCACATTAAATCAAAACTATCCGAATCCTTTTAATCCTACTACAACTATTGGATTTTACAACAATCAAAAAGGACAAGTAAAACTGACCGTTTATAATATGAAAGGAGAATTGGTAAATACTCTAATAAACGAAAATATTTCAAAAGGTTTCAAAAGTGTTGATTTTGACGCTACAGCGTTAAATAGTGGTGTTTATTATTATAAATTAGAAACATCCAATAACACTTCAACGAAAAAAATGCTTCTTATAAAATAAATTTACCTAACGTAAATTTTTACTAAATGAAGTATGCAATAATGAATCCGGTCTTGTTTTGATATAACAAGATCGGATTTTTATTTTAGAAGTACATTCCACACCAAAAAACATACAATTCATACCATCTACGAAACATTTCGTAAAAAACTCTTGCATTCAAAAAAATAATGTATTAAATTACTACTACGAACGATTTCGTAATAGAGGTGTGTAAGTGTTAATAAAGACGTTAAAAATAGGATGTTATATGAAACCATCAGCAGGTGAACTTGAAATACTTCAAATACTTTGGAAGAACGGAGAAATGACAGTTAGGCAAGTTAATGAAGTAATAAATAAAGTAAAAGAATCAGGATATACTACAACTTTAAAGACAATGCAGATAATGTTTGAAAAAAAATTCTTATCAAGACAACCTTTAGGAAGAAGTCATGTCTATAAGGTAGAAATAACTGAGAAAGATACGAAAAATGATCTATTGGACAAATTTATAACCTCAACGTACAACGGTTCTACTATGAAACTTGTTATGCAAGCACTTGGTAATCATCAGGCATCAAAGGAAGAATTAGATAAGATCAGGGAATTATTAGACGAAATGGATAATAAATAACGGCAGAGTTTAAATAGAGGCAATATTATGATGAACGAAAATATTATTACATCAATAGTGAATGCATTATTACATTCGCTGTGGCAGGCACCACTGATAGCCATCCTATTATATATTTCGATTGCGGGATTGAAATTAAGAAGTAAGGCAAAATATGTATTATCACTTTTATCATTATTTATTATTTTAGCAGTATCAATTTCAACATTTATTTACTTTTCTAATCCTCATACCAATTTTAGTAATATTTCAAAAGATCAAGCTGAAACATCAACTATAATGAACGCTCCAGTTAATAAAGTAGAAACATCTAATATTGGTCGTATCTTTACAACGGTTGAGGAGTATGCTGAAATGATATTTGTTTTCTGGCTTACAGGGATGCTTATATTTTTGATAAAATTCGGATTGGACCTTTATTATGCGAATAGTATTAGAAAGAAAGAATATACTGAAGTTAATCAAATACTTTTACATAGATTCAAATCAATAGCTGAAAAAATGGGAGTTAAGAAAAGTATAAAATTCCTCGAGTCAAGCTTGATAAAAGTTCCAGTGGTCATAGGGCATTTGAAGCCGGTCATTTTACTGCCGTTAGGGCTGGTTACAAAGATACCGAAAGATCAGATCGAGGCTATAATAAGTCATGAACTTGCTCATATAATGAGGAATGACTTTTTGCACAATCTAATTCAATCAGTTGTTGAGATCATTTATTTTTTCAATCCCGCGATATATTTTATATCAAAACAAATTAGAACAGAAAGAGAGAACTGCTGTGATGACCTTGCACTTGAGTATTGCTCAGATTGTGCTAACCTGGCAAAAGGACTATATAACTTGCAGAATATGCGAGGAAATGTACCTAAACCAATCATGGCTGCAATTAATAAAGGAGATCTTCTGAGCAGGATCAAAAGAATTATTGGAAAGGAGAAAGATATGAAGAATTCATATACAGGATTTATAGCATCAATTATAGTGATGGCATTGGCTGTTACGTTTATTACTGGATGTTCTTTGTTCGCAGGAGCAAAAGATGATATTAAGACAGAAGAAGCAAATGTAATTATTGTAAAAAAATCTTCGGATGGGCAAAAAACGATTACTATTACTTTTGAAGGTGATAGTAATATCGTAGATTTAAGTGGTCTAGCAAGTCTTGCTGAGTTGGCAAAGCTTTCTGATTTAGAAGGTCTTTCAGGGTTGGCTGATTTAGCAGAATTAGCTGATATTGATTTTGACTTCGATTTTGACATTGATATAGATTTCGATGAAATAGCAGAATCTTTAGAGGAGGCCTTAGAAGAGATTGATAAAAAAGAAATTACAGATAAAGAAAAGGCTGAAGCAAAAGCTGAAGTTAAAGAAGCAATTAAA
>JAQICF010000025.1 GCA_027858795.1 Candidatus Delongbacteria bacterium
GGTCTTAATAAACCAGGACTGGCACTAACAGGATATTTTAAAGGATTTAAGTGCGAATACTTGCAAGTTTTTGCTCCTACAGAAGTAAATTACATAAACGAAAGAATAAAAAAGAATGATATTGCACATATTGAGAAATTCTGTACACATGATATTCCGGGAATTATTTGTCAGGGGAAAAAAAGGATACATCCAGATTTTGTAAAAATGTGCGAGAAAAATAATATTCCGGTATTTAAAACTACAATTTATTTCCATTCACTTTATCATAAAACAATAGAATTCTTAGATAATAGATTTGCTCCATCAACACAAATCCATGGAACTCTTGTCGATGTTTACGGTACCGGGCTTCTAATAATGGGTAGAAGTAGTATCGGTAAAAGTGAGATCGCCCTCGATCTGGTGGAAAGAGGGCATAGACTTGTTGCGGATGATGTTGTTACAATTACCAAAAAAGGCGATCAGGTGCTGATGGGTACTAATCATGGAGATTACACTCCTTTTATGGAAATTCGTGGTTTGGGGATATTAAACGTTAAGGAAATATTTGGAACCAGAGCGATCAGGATCCAAAAAAGAGTTGAAATGGTAATACTTTTGGAAGATTGGAAAGCCAGTGAAAATTATGAAAGAATCGGAGAAGAAGATACAAATATCAAAATCTTAGGTGTTGAGCTTCCGAGAATAAAACTACCTATCTATCCTGGTAAAAACATAACTGTGATCGCAGAAACTATTGCTCTAAATCTACACTTGAAAGTTTATGGATATAATGCAGCAAAAGAATTCAATAAACTTCTCATCAGTAAAATGAAAAGGCAAAAGAAATTAAATTCATATTTGAGTAAAGATTATGAATAAAATGCTCATCATATCTCATGGTGACCTAGGTCAAGAACTCCTGAACACTGCAAAAAAAATAATTGGAGATTTTTCACCTGAGTTTATTTCAGCTATCTCTAATAAAGATCTTTCGCTTGCTGATATTATTGGTGTAATAACAGATATTACGACAAAAGACCCTGATTGTTTTTATATACTTGCTACTGACTTTCCAGGTGGAAGCTGTTTCATTGCATCAAAGAAAGTTTCATCATCAAGTGATAGGATCATTACAATATCCGGTCTAAATATTTCTATGATACTTTCATTTCTAACAAAAAGAAACAATTATTCAGGCAAGGAACTTGCAGAAATTATAAAAACTGACGGCAATAGGGCCATTATTTCTTAATCTATGACAAAAAAAACAATATCCATATTTATTCTAATCTTTTTTATCTCACTTTTCTCACAGATAAAAAATGACTCCACAAAAGTTAGAACATTCCCTTTCCAAAATGGTGAATATCTACACTTTGAGATCAGCTACGGATTTATGCTGGCAGGTTATGCAACGATTGAAACCAGAGAAAACAAACATTACAAAGGTAACGATTGTTTTATTTTCAAAACAACTGCAAAATCGAGGAATGCTTTTAATTGGGTTTACAAGGTAAGGGATTGGACAAAATCATACTTCGATAAAGATTCTATAAGATCAGTTCGTTTTGAAAAGCATCTGAGAGAAGGCTCTTATCATGCTGATATTGAAATAGATTACGACCAGGAAAATCATACTGCTCAATATTCTAAAGCTAGAAAAGGTAAGAAGACTAAGAATAAAGAAATTAAAATCCCTCCTAATGTTATAGATGCTTTATCAGCTTTGTTCTTTGTAAGAATGCAAGATCTTAAGATAGGTCAAGATATATTAATTCCTGCTACTGACAATGCAAAAATGTATGACATTAAAGTAATAGTGCATAAAAAGGAATGGGTAAAAACAGATGCCGGGAAATTCAGGTGTTTTGTAGTTGAACCAATAATGGCGGATGGCGGAGTATTTAAGAAAGATGGTAAGGTGAAAGTTTGGCTGACAGATGATGAGAAAAAGATGCCTGTTAAAATGGAAACAAAATTATTTTTTGGATCTATTGTCGCTGAACTTGATTGGTTCACTTTAAAGTAAATTTATTAACTGATTTATGAAATTATTGAATAATAAAATATTATTCTTACTGTTATCACCACTACTTTTAATACTATCGTTACTTTTTTCATTTGCAGTCATTTTGAGACACATTCTATATAACCTAGGGATATTGAGATCACATAAGGTTTCCGGGAAAGTTATTTCTATCGGAAATATTTCAGTCGGAGGAACAGGTAAAACGCCAACCGTTAGTAGTCTTGTCAAAGAATTAACTTCCGCAGGGAGAAGATCTACTGTGATTACTAGAGGTTATAAAAGAGAGGGTAATGATCAATTTGTTGTTCATAATGGTAATAAAATGATTGGAAATGTAAATAATTCCGGAGATGAACCGTTCATTATTGCATCGACAACAAATGTCCCTACAATTTGTAATAGTAATAGGGTTTCAGCAGCCGAATTCGCAAACAAGAAATTTGACCCTGAATTTATTGTTCTTGACGATGCTTTTCAACATAGAAAGATAAAGCGAGATATAGATATCGTTCTCATTGATGAAAGACGATTTTTAGGTAATAAATTTCTTTTACCGTTTGGTATTTTGAGAGATCATGTATTTAGACTTAATTCTGCTGATATACTGATCTTATCTAAAGTTAGTTCTGTCAATAATACCTTAAACTCACGGGTCAATTATTTGAAAAAGTTCGGTAAAAAAGTTATCATATCAAAAATGATTGCAGACACGATCAGAAATAGTGAACAAGAATTCAATCTGGAAAATATCCGAGAGAATGATCTATTCTTATTTTGCGGAATTGGAGATCCAAAGAATTTCTATTCGACCTTTAAAAACATGAAAGTCATCGGTCAGAAATCTTTTTCAGATCATTATTCCTATACAACTTTAGACATAGACAACATTTTAAAAACATCTGCAAAATATATCATCACTACACAAAAAGATTTTGTTAAATTACCTGATGAACTTCAAAATAATGAAAGAATATTTTATTTAGATCTCAACCTTGAGTTCTATGATGATAATTTTAAAAAGACCACTTTACTTGAAACTATTTTCATGGAAATACCTGAATGGCAGAACTAAAATATTTAAAAATATTTTCTACTGAAACTGATATTTGTACACTTTGTGGAACTTGTAGAACTGTTTGTCCAGTGTTTTTGGAAGAAGGTGGCGAATCTTCTTCTACCAGAGGAAGAATCAGCTTGATCAATGGGGTAATGACTGGTGAGCTTAATATAACTAATGATCTTTCTGAAAAACTGAATGCTTGTTTGAATTGTAGAAAATGTATCGAAGTCTGCCCTGCTAACGTCAATTTTACAGATCTTATCATAGCTGCTAAAACGGATATTAATCTTAATAATAAAAAATACTTCAGGGTAGTTTTTCTGAAATATTTATTCAATTCAAATCCTGCTATGAGTAATTTTTCTCACAAATTGTTAAGAACTATTCGCAAATCTTTATATAATAAAAAAACAGTCGTTCGCGGTCTAATTGGTAAACTTATTTTTAAACTTCTGAGACTTCCAGGCACATTTATTATACCACCTTTACCGGAAAGATTCTTCTTCGATATGAATTTCAGGCATGAGCTGGTGGGGGAGCAAAAAAAGAGAGTAGCTTTATTCCTCGGTTGTGGGGGAAAATATAATTATCCTCAAAGTACTGATCATTTAGTTAAAATTTTAAGAAAAAACGGGATTGAAGTTCTGATACCTGTCAATCAAGTATGCTGTGGATCATCACTGCTTGATAACGGAAATGTTAAACATGCAAAGTCCAATGCTCTTAAAAATTTAAAAATTTTTAATAATATGCAGGATATTTCCACTGTTGTTGTCCAATGTTCAAGCTGTAGCTACATGCTTAAGCATCAATACAAAAATTTTCTGGGTGTAGGTAAATTCCAAACTCCTGTAATTGATATTATGGAATTTATTAAAAATGAGAATATTGATCTTAAACCAAAATTTTCTTCCAAAGTATCTTGTCATGTTATGTTGAGAAATCATAATGATATCAATAAAGACAATCATATAAGTAATACTATCAATTCTGTTTATTCTGAAAATTTTGTTGGAGATATTCTAGATGATAAGTGCTGTGGAGCGTCAGAGTTATATAAGACCAACAATTATGCAACAAGTAAAAATATTACTCATGATTTTCTCGAAAAATATCTAAAAAAAGACATTAGCTATATTGCATGTACTTCATTTGCTTGTATTCATAAAATAAACGAAGAATCGTCTCAGCAAAATAAGGATATTAAAGCGGTAAGTATTACTGATATTTTTGAAGTTTGATCTGTATTTTAGGTTTTGGTCTTTACTTTAAGTTATAAAGTGATAAAATTTTTTGTATCTTATTGTCAACTGCACCTATTATACCTGCTTCGGTATAAACATCATCTTCTCTCAGACCTATTTTGTAGATCGAATGACCTACATCCCAATTATTTATTATTGGTTTCTTAAAATCAAGTATTTCCAATGCAAGTGCATCTGCAACCGCAAGAACATTGATAATAAATATAAAATCAGCAGTAAATTTACGATATTCCAATTTGGTGTGATTTAAACATATATATGAGAATATCGAAGGCAATTCCCATTTATTTATCATCATATATCCTATTTCATTATGATGAACTATCTCATTAATATTATCAAGATCAATTGATTCATTGATATTAAATACAGTGTTGTCTAATTCCTCGTTAAAATACCTGGTTGCAAATACTTCACCGATATCATGAAATAAAGAATACAAGTAAAAATTTTCGGGATTATGCTTCGTCTTTCTAAACATATTTATCTTTTCAATAATATCTCTACTGATGTTAGCAGCAGTAATTATCTTCTTCAATACTATTGCAGTATTCTCATTTTCATTTAAAGCTAATATCGAGCATGTATACAAAATATTTCTAAGGTTTGTTATACCTAGCTTTCTGATTATATTTGATAAATTCTCCTCGAAATCCATATTTTTTTTGGATTCTGAAATAAAATTCTTAAAAATATCTGAAAATACTTTGTTCGAAGTTATGTATTTTATTACTTGACTAAAATCTGTAGTATCAGGCTTTAGGGCTTTATTTATGTGATGAATTTCTTTTGGATAGTTGGGTAACTTATCGATCAATTCAAGTATCTGACTTAAACTAACTATCTCCATATTGATCCTAGTAAGTAAATTAATAGTGGATATAAAAAAGACTTGAATCTGACCCTATGATCAAACTCAAGTCAATACAGCGATCAAGCTTTTATTATTTAGCTTTTAAGGTTTCGATCTCTTCTTCTAATTTCTTGATATTATTTTCGATCTCTTTTTTATCTGTCTTAAGCTTCTCGATCTTCTCTTCAGTAGTTTTGATCTTTTCTTTTGATGCTTTGATCTTTGCTTCGATGCTTGTAATGTCAGTCTCGATCTTAGTTATCTTTTCTTCCTGGGCTTTTATCTCTTTGTCATAGTCAACTTGTGCGTAAATATTAAGTGATAATGCCAGGATAAAAATTATTGCTAATACTCTTTTCATGTTGTGCTCCTTTGAAGCTTTTTTTTATTATCAGTAGCCAAAATATAAATATTTTAATTCAAAAGTCAAGATAAAAGAACTGCTTATAATCCCGAAATTTATTTTATCAAGAGCATTTTCTTTGTCATAGTTTTCCCATCTACTACAAGTTTGTAAAGGTAAACTCCACCTGTTAATGATGATGCATCCAGGGTTATATTGTAACTTCCCTGTTTCATAAATTTATTTACTAAAGTTGTAACAAGCTGACCTGAAATATTGAATACTTCCAATTTAACATTATTATCTGACATCACAGAAAAATTTATGTTTGTCGTTGGATTAAATGGATTTGGATAATTCTGTTCTAATTTAGTCTCGAAAGGAAGGTTGCTTTCTTCAATGCTTGTACTTCCCGCAACAATAACATTTGATGGAGCAGATTCACCATCGGGATCAGAATAAACAGTCGTAACATAGTAATTTGCAATCTCCAATGGATTAATATCCGTATAGAATTTATTCGTTGTGTTACCTAACAGCATTTCGTCTCTATAAACATTGTAACTTTCTAGAGCTTTACTGCTATAGTTTGTTAAATATGGTGCTCTTTGCTCATTCTTTGGCGTAGGTTTACCAAACATAGCTACATTATCAATAGTTTTTCTAGATTTTAAAGGTGTAAATTCAACTACTTCTCTTGCTTTAGGAGCTGAACCTTTAGTTATTGTAGGTTCATCATTATTCCCATAACATTGGAATGCAAAATCTACATATTCATCTGAAGGATTATGAGGAACTGCATACCAACCTGGATCGAATGTACTTCCATCACCTGTCCAATAATAACGGGAATTCCATTTGTCATCATCAACACCTTCTTCATGAACATTTGTTAATACTGTTGGCGTACCATCAGTAGGGCTTCCGAGTTCAACTTCAACATACCAGTCTTCTGAAACAGTTAACCCACCTGATATAGTATAATCAACCCATGTACCATCTTCAACAGCAGTTAACCATCCTGAAGTATGTAAAACAACTTCTGAACCAAAGGTACCTGTACCTATGACAAATCTGAATTGATCGCTACTCCAATCTTCTACTCCTACATCTTCAAAGAAAGCTGCTGAAACTTTTTCCAGATATATATTATAACCCATATCAAAGTCCTGAGCTGTGTAGATAGTTCTTGCTTTTTGAATTTCACCTGTACTCGAATAATCATATGGTAAATAGTCCCAGCTATCAGTTTCCCATTCATAACCGAACCAGTGTATCGGATAGTGACCAGGTGCATACCAGGTAAGATCAACTTTGTTGTCCACAGTATCATAAGTGCCTTCTAAGAATTGAGGAACAGGATTTGCATCTATCCAGGCAGAAACATGATCAGAACCAATCGAATTGTTACCACCTGCGTATAAAGCTTTAACATAATATTCATTTTCACCATCAGCAAAACTATTATCTTCGTAAGTTTCAGATGCTCCTGTAACTGCTACATTGGTTAAAAATGATCCGTTTCTGTAAATATCGTAAGTTACAGGCTGATCCCCCGCAGGATATGAATCTTCACCAAGTATCACATTATCGAAACAGCTTAATGATCCACCGTCTATAGTTTTTTTATAGAAACCGAATCTAAAGGTTCCTGAATAAGATGAAAGGTCTATCTCATCATGAGTCCACGTTTCATCACCTGTAGTATACTCTTTTAACAATATAATATTCCCATCCGGACTTCCTCCTACAGTTCCTGAATATAAAAATACTCCCTGTTCAGTTCCATCATAATAGAAAGTCCAGTAATCAACTACACCACTTCCACCGGGAAGCATAAACGAATCATCTGTGATTAAAAATGAATATGCATTGGTGTCTCCGTTACCATTAGTTCCACATGAGTAATCTCCTTGAAATACCCATTGTGGGTAATTATCTTTTGAAATAGCTATAAACCCCAAATCTGCACCGACACCGGTATCGATATCAACCCAACTTGATGGTATTTTCGTACTTGCACCTTTCTGCCACCAACCTGCAGGTAAATCAAAGGGTGCATTGCTTTCAAAATCATCTTTCATATACTCTGTACCTATAAATGGTTTAACCCAGGCTAAATCTATCTTTTGTCTATTATACTGGTAACTGGTAGCAGATAGTGCGATTGGAATAGGATAAGATGGGTCTGCAACAATATCTACAGAAATGCTTCTTGAAGCAGCATAAGTATTGTAGTATGCAACTATATCATATTTATAAAATCCCGCGGTTAAACTACTATCCTGATATTCTCTCAATGAGTCGGGTAATGTAGAAATTAATTCATCATTTCTTAGAACCTCAAAATGCTTCAGAGTTAGAGAATCATACTCCCAATCCCACGTTAGAGATACATTTTCATAGTTTATAATAGAATCCTTAAGATTGGTTACAGGAGCATAAATATAAGGATCCCACGAACCAACTTCTATGTTATAAATAAATTCTTGACTCTCAGTAAAATCTAAAGTACCAGGAGTTAGATCATTTAATTGATACCACCCATCATAACTTCCGCTCCATCCCCAATTGAAGTGATATAGATATATTCCAGCTGCAGAATCAACATTATAACCGTCAACGACATAGGAATGTCCCCCACTGCCTGCGGAAGAACCAGCAAATTGCATTGGTCTGTTAGCATCAAGTTCAGTCATGATAGTTGAACTGTAAACTGAAGAATCGGTCACTGTACCCATATTCATATAAAGAGCATCTGTCGCATCCCAATTATTTATATAGGCTGTTAGCGCATCAGTCATATATGCATTTGATCCGTCTGTGTTGTAATCCATATCAATTGAAACACCAAGGTGATATGACATTTTTGCAAGCTCATCTACTTCCTGTTGACTACTTGTATTTCCATTCAGAGTTTGCATTAATGACCAGTCGTATCCTGTAGTAAAATCGACTGAATGTGTTCCTGTAGTATCACCTGAAATATCATTGTAAGAGTTTGACCCTACACCACTATCAGGACCTTGATGAAATCTCATGATCTGATGCATTGCAGTTGCAACACAACCAACATATGTACCAGCTGGACACTGATCGTTGAATGGATAACCTTGCCCCCAAGTTGTATCCAATAAAGGTCCTAATAAAGATTTTTTAGAGCTTTGAGGAAATATCTTATTTTCAATATCTTTCCATTCTTTCTGTTTAGCTTTTACAACTAGTTCTTGCTCTCTAACTACATGAACGATTTGTCTGTCGTAAGCAGAAAATCTAGCTACGAATGGATTATTCATATTGTAAATATCTTCATCTATTTTACCATCAATAGAGTATCCAAGTATTGGTCTTACGTTATCATCTGCAGCAACGATAACGAACCCCTCAGTAAATTTCACGACATACCAGGTTGGTTGTCCCATATATTCTTTAGTTAATATTTTCTGCACAGTATTGCTTTTTGCTGAAATAGGAGCATAATTCTGATAATAGTTCTCAGCTACTTTTTGCGCTCTGCTCTGATCTACGATCGCAGCAGAAAGCATTGCGCCCATCATAATGATCATTAGGACTATTTTACTCATAATTCACCTATTTATTTAACATTTTTTTATAATTTTTAACTTTATCTTTTTTTATTGGAAGTTCAATCACCTTTGTCTTAGTTGTATCAAATGGAGCATAAGTGAGATAGTAGAAATTTTTTGCTGAATCTATTGGTGTACTCCAACTCCAAGGATGATCCGGAATCATCTGTATAGAATCAGTCTTAGTAAATTGTTCGTATGGGCTATCAGATGAGTACACATAAAATATTGAAGCCATGTAATAGTAATAATCCCAATGTATTGTAAATAAAGAATCTGTCGCAGAACAAGAGATACCTACTGAAGGAGGTGGAGAATAGCTATGAACATTAATAGTTACAGTCACTTTAACATCTGGATTCTCCGAATCGTTGGAATTAATAGTAATTTCACCACTGTATTCACCATCAGGTATAGTTCTTGCGTCATAATAACATTCTATATCGACACTCGATCCTCCGTACACAGAACCTGACATAGAACTTTGAAACGAAAACCAAGGCTCGATAACTTGTTCAATCCCAGTTACAGTAACATTATCTAAGGCAACATAATCACCAGACCTTCTGTAAAGTTGGGCAATAAATCTAACCATCATTGTTGTACTTGTAGTTGGTAAAGTAATTGATTGAAAATCTGGAGCTCCCCATGCACCAGCCACAAAGTCAGTGACGTAAAGCTGCTCCCATGTACCACCAGAATTCAGTGAATATTCAACTACCATATAGCTAGATTCATTTGCTACTGATGAAAAATGGTCAAATTCAACTTTTTCACAATCAGTTCCATCAAATACTTGGGAAGTTAAAGTAGCAGTCGTTGTTGAATTAGAAACATATACATAAGCATAATCTGTACCATCAAGATTATTTGTTTCTTTGCTTATAGCCCATTCTGCTCCAGTAGAATTCCCTTCGTAAGGTGAAAGCGTTGTATTAAAATCAGTACTAGCTTCAGTAACTTCGAATTTCTGAGTCATTTGGTCAGTATATTCAAAACTTAGCACGTAATCCAATGTCCCAATTCCGGAGTTGGAAATACTAAAATCGTCTATCCGATAAGCTCCCTGCCAAACATCAGTATAAATTGAAGCAGGTGCAGATATGGTTGCTGGTGGTCCAACTAAAACCTGATTAGAAGGTCCTGACTCTCCAAAAGGGTTATCATAAACTGCAGCGACAAAGTAGTTTGCATCAAATGATAATGGTGCTTCATCGGAATATATATTACTCCCTGTATTAGCAAGTAAAACATCTTCTCGATACACATTGTAACTCGTCAGTGCTTTACTATTAACTGGAGCATCCCAGTTAAGATCTACTTCAGAATAAACATCATCCCATGAACCGTTTAAATTCGTTGGTTCCGGATTTGCTACTATCCATGCAGAATCAGGATCCGAAGCTATCGAATTATGATTATCTGAATAATTTGCCCTTACATAATATTCATTCCATCCATCATAGAAACTGTTATCTTCATAAGCCTCTGTAAGACCTGTAATTGGTACATTGATCAAAAATGATCCATTACTATAAATATCGTATGACAAAGGCTGTTCAATAGAAGGTTTTGACCAGCTCAAATCAATTTTTTGTCTATTATATTCATAACTTGTAGCTATCAGATCAATCGGAGGTGGATATTGTGGATCTGCAACAACAAATCCTGTCCAAGAGTTTGATGACAGAGAGAACCCGTATGGATTAGTATATTCTGCTTTTACAACATACTCACAATCTCCTTCTGGACGCACAGCATCAGTATAAGCTCTTGATATTCCTTCAACATAACCAATTATTTTATCATCTCTATAAATCTCATAATCTACCAAAGTTCCCATTGGATCCACGACTATTGGTTCGTCCCAAGTTAAATAAATATTACCTTCAGAATCAACAGTTCCCGAAAGATTTCTAGGTTCTGGCATCTGATCGAGTGATCCATCAACATCAAGATTGTAAATAAATTCTTGATCTTCAGTAAAATCATTTGCGTCTGGAGTTAAGTCATCTAACCTGTACCATCCATCATATGACCCGTTCCACCCCCAGTTAAAATGATATAGATAAATTCCGTTATCTGTTTCAATATTATAACCATCAAGAACATATGAATGACTACCACTTGCTGCTGAACTTCCAGCGAATTGCATCGGTTTGTTCTGATTGATCATTGCTGAGATTGTTAGATATTGAGCTGAAGAATCTGTTACTGTTCCAATATATTGACGAACAGCATCTACGTACTTCCAATTATTTTGATATGCTGTCAATGCATCCGTCATAAACGCATTAGAACCGTCGGTATTATAATCCATATTAACTGACACACCTAGATGATATGATATTTTTGCAAGCTCATCTACCTCTTCCTGTGTACTTGTACTTCCATTTAAAGTCTGCATCAAATTCCAGTCATAAGTTTGTACTCCAAAATCAACTGCATGAGAACCAGTTGTATCACCATTATCATCGTAGTATGAATTTGAACCATTACCGGTATCGGGGCCTTGATGGAATCTCATGATCTGATGCATTGCGGTCACTACAGGTCCAACTGGAGTTCCCATTGGGCATTGATCATTCCAAGGGTAACCCTGACCCCAAGTAGTTTCTAAAAGAGGACCTTTAGAAGATTTAGCAGAGCTATGATAAAATACATTATTCTCAACATCACTCCATTCCTTCTGATTAGCTTTAATGACCATTCCCTGCTCTCTGATAACGTGAACGATCTGTTTATCGTAATTTGAAAATTTACTTATAAAAGGATTCTGCATATTATAGATATCTTCATCAATCTTACCATTAAATGAGTAACCTAAAATCGGTCTAACGTTATCATCTGCTGCAACAATAACAAAACCTTCTGTAAATTTGACAACATACCAGGTCGGTTGACCAAGATATTCCTTTGTTAGGATCTTTTGAACTGTATTTCCTTTAGCTGAAATAGGAGCATAATTCTGATAATAATTCTCTGATACTTTCTGAGCTCTGTCTACTGGTACGATTGCAGCAGAAAGAATAATGGTCAACATAATGATCATTAGAATTATTTTTTTCATACAAATGTCCTCACAGATTTAATATTCGTGATTAAGTCAATCGTTGAACTAGTTATTCGCTGATTATTATAATAACTACTATTTTTCGTTTTTTCAATCAAAATAAAAATTAGTTTAAAGATTTGAAAGTGCTTGTTCTATATCGTCCTCAAAATATTCCATGTACTTTTCATTGAGATATGATAAAGATTTTGAGCTATCTGCTTCTAAAATTATCTTACCTTTTTTCATAAAAACGATCTCATCGCAAAAATCACTTATGCTGGTCAGGTCATGAGAACTTAAAATAATAGTCGTATCTCTTTTTTCTTTGAGATATTTTAAAATAGCGATAAAATCTTTTCTTCCGACAAGATCAAGCGCACTAAAAGGCTCATCTAATATCAAAAGTTTAGGCTTACCTAGTAGAGCCAGACCAAAATGGAATTTTTTCTTCATTCCTGAGGATAGATCTTTGTAGAGTTTATTCTTTTCATCTGTTAAAAATGTTATCAGAAGAACTCTTTCTACTTCACTTGAGATTTCCTTGCTTGGAATCCTCTTTAACTTAGAAAAAGCTCTCAAATTATCTCTCACGGTCAAATGTTCATACGGAATAAACTCATCAGACAAAAAGCCCATTTTATATTGTTGAATAAATCTCACTTCTCCTTGATCAAGGTCGATAATATTCAAAATAATTTTCAACAAAGTAGTCTTACCACTCCCGTTCGGACCAATAAAAGCTGTAATAAGGTTTTCTTTGATGTCAATATTTACATTATCAAGGGCTGATAATTTTTTATATTTTTTTACTAAACCTTTTATCTCAATTGCGTTATTCATGTAGCTTTTTTCTTCCATTATTTAAACTCATCAGTAAACTTAATTAATTCACACTATTTTTCCAAGATTTTAATTATCTATTATATCTATTGAAACAAATCAGGAATAAATAACGTTTAACCAAAGACCGACAATTGGTCAAAATAAACTGCTTGACTTATTATATACTTAAATAATATATTATCATGGAGATTAATATGTGTTACATAAATATAAATATAAGTACACAAATGAAGAAAGTTTTTATTATTTTATTAATATCGGTCAATTTGATCTTTGCTGAAGTTTTTCTGATTTCTGAAGCAAATATTGATGCCAGAAGTAGTGCTCTGAGCAGCGGTGATATTGCAATGAACAAAAATTCATTCTCAATTTATTCGAATCCAGCAGGATTATTATATACTGATAAAATTTTTATGAATTTATCGTATAGTAATTATTTCACTGATATTAATTTGACAAATGCTTCATTTATTTATCCAGAACTGTATATGAAATTGCCTGTTGCTTTTTCAATTGCCTATCTTGATTATGGACAGTTCACTGACATTGAAAACAATACAACATACCATCCGTATGATCTAATGCTGACAGCCTCAACCGCTAGAATTATTGAAGGAATTGCTACAGGTTTAAATTTGAAATATTTCTATAGTTCGATAGAGAATTATTCCTCTTCGGGAATGGCTATTGACCTATCCGTTTTACATGAATTTTTAGATGGAAAAATAAACGTGGGTGTTGGAATATATAATTTAGGATTTCAACTTTCAGCATTTAATGAGACAAAAGAAGACCTTCCTACCTCTGTTAAATTCGGAATTGCAAATAAACTTTCTAAGCTCCCATTAGAAATTGGGCTTGAGATCGATTACTATTTTGCTGATTATTACAATTACGGTATCGGTTTGGAATTTCAACCAAAGGAACACTTATTGATCAGAGCAGGTTATGATTTCAGTTTTGCGGATAAAGAGATAGGAACTAACGAAAAAATAGAAAAATTTGCCGGTACATCTTTAGGGATTTCAATACCGTTTAGTGCTTATCATTTTGATTTCACATACTTGATAAATGGCGAATTAGATGCGGAATTCAATTTAGCTGCAGGTATAGATATAAATAATATTTTTGATAAAAAGTAAAACTAGGAGTGAGTAATGGCGAGTGTAAATAAAGTTTTTCTAATTGGAAACCTGGGAAAGGATCCTGATGTGAAGTTTACGCCAAGTGGTGTTCAAATAGGCAAATTTTCTATCGCTACAAGTGAGCGATTTAAAAGAGGCGATAACTGGGAAGAAAAAACAGATTGGCATAATATCGTACTTTTTGGTCGTCAAGCTGAGTATGCCGGTGAATATCTAAAAAAAGGTATGTCTGTTTTTATCGAAGGTAAAATTTCAACAAGAACTTGGGATGATGAGAATGGTGTAAGAAAATATATTACTGAAATAATCGGAAACTCTGTTAAAAACCTCTCTCCTAGAAAAGATTCCGGTAATTCAGACTATTCTGCATATACTAGTAATACACAAGGCAACTCACAAAGTAATACGCAAAGTAACTCACAAAATGAATCCGATTCTTCAAATAACAATTCTAATGATGATGGTCCTGAAGATGATCTACCGTTCTAGATAAATATTGATCAAGTGAATTTTTTAAAGTCCCAATTTTGGGACTTTTTTTTTATGATGATTTCTAAAGTAGTAGTTTTATTTTACTTGACAATAATAA
>JAQICF010000043.1 GCA_027858795.1 Candidatus Delongbacteria bacterium
TTTAGGACTGATTTAAAAGATTCAGGTGTTGAAATAAAGTATGCCGGTTCAGGCTATAAAGCTCTTGTTTTTACAGATCTAATACTGGAAGGTCAGATTAAGAGTTTGGTCATGTCACTACTGATAGTAATAATTCTTTTGGCATTTATGTTCAAAAATTTCTATATCGGTTTGATCGGATCTATTCCAATTGTAATAACAACCCTGATAAGTTTTGGTACTATGGGACTACTTAATATTCCTTTAAGTACTACAACGGCCCTGATCTCAAGTATAGCTATCGGAATAGGAATAGATTATGCGGTACACTTTATAGAGAGATATAAAATAAATGCATTACTTACGAATGATAAAACACAGACAATTAAGTTAACTATGCATCACTCTGGAAGAGCGATCATATTTAATGCCATCGTTGTAATAGCCGGATTCTTAGTATTGTTATTCTCCGGATTCCCTCCAAATAGAGCATTGGGAGCACTTGTATCTTTAAATATGTTTACTAGCTTCCTGGGAACTGTAACAATAATGTTTATAATTCTCTATATTTCTAACATCTACTTTAAAAAGAAAGAAAAATAAGGTGAAATTTTGATAAAAAACATTTATAACTCAATCACCACATTTATTGTAATAGCCACATTATTTACGGTATTAAATGCAAGGATTCAACCGTTATATCCAATTGAATTAAGTGGAAAGAAAGGTGAATATGCAAAAGGAGGTACTTGGAAAAGTAATTTTTTACTTGGAAAAACAAATGTACTCATTTATACAGATCCCGATGAATTTTCTGATCTTAAGCAATTTGTATCAGATATAGAAAATGAAAAGATGAGAAACAACAACTTTGATCTAACTTTAATTGTAAATACAGAAGCTACAATGCTTCCTACTTTTGTAATACGCTCAAAGATTAAAAGCAAAGCAAAAGGATCTTCCACGATCAATTATGTTCTAGATAATGATAAAGTTCTTGTTGATGAATGGGATCTTCAGGATAATAGCATAAATATTTTGGTTTTGGACAGCTTTAATCAGGTACAATATCAACAAACAGGTAAAATAAAACCACATCAGTTAAAAGAAATAATGGAAATCATAAATAAATCATTCTTGGAACAAGGGGTTTCAACCCCTTGCAACGGCGAATAATTAAATAAAGAGGTGAATAGAATGAAAATTACAAATCTGGTAATAATGTTACTTTTGGCTTCTGTTACACTATTTTCTCAGGATAAAATTACTGGTAAACAGATCATACAAAATGTATATGATCGTGATACCGGTACTGAAGTTGAAGGTCTGTTAAAAATGACACTTACGAATAAAAGTGGCAATGAAAGAGTTAGAGAATTAAAACAATTCATTAAGGATTTTGGCGATGTTGAAAAGAAGATAATGTATTTTATCAAGCCTGCCGATGTGAAAAACACATCATTCATGAATTGGAGTTATACAGATGATAAAGCAGATGATCAGTGGATATATTTACCCGCTTTGAAAAAAGTTAAAAGAATATCCAGCGACAGTAAAAGTGATTATTTCATGGGATCTGATTTTACCTATGACGATCTTGGGGATAGAAAACCCGGAGATGATGTGCATAAATTACTAAAAGAAGAAAAGCTCAATGGCGAAGATTGTTATGTAGTAGAAAGCATTCCAAAGGAAGAAGATTATATGTATTCAAAGACCATAACTTGGATCGTTAAAGATAAATGGGTCGGTTTGCAGAAAAAGTTCTATGATGAAGATGGCGATTTTCTAAAAACTTTAACCATTAACAAGTATGAAGAGATTGATGGCATCATAACTATTCTTAGTACTTCAATGGAAAATGATCAAAATAAACATGGAACAACCATGGAATTCTCTGATGTTAAAATAAACAAAGGTGTTGACGATAATCTTTTCACTGAAAGAATGATGAAAAGAGGATTATAAAAATGAAAAAAACAATGCTTATTTCAATAATTCTGGGTGCGATTTCACTTCTCGGGCAACCACTTTCTTTTAGTGGATATGCAAGAAATTATTCAGGTATTTTACTGGATGATAGTGAGTATTCGATAGTTCAGAATACGTTTAGTTTGAAGATCGAACAATCAAAAGGTATGGTTGGATTCAAAGCAAATCCATATATTTATCATTATCAAAATGAGGATCTTGATTTTGGACTAAGGGAATTATACTTGGATATATTTTTTGATGCTATGGATATCAGAATTGGTAAGCAGCAGGTTATCTGGGGAAAGGCTGACGGTGTTTTTATCACAGATATTATTTCTCCGAAAGATCTGACCGAATTTCTACTGCCTGATTTTGATGAGATAAGAGTGGGCGTTACAGGATTAAAACTTGATTATTATGTTGGAAATAATACTTTTGAAATTGTTTGGTTGCCTATCTTCACACCTACTATTATACCTGAAGCAGGTTCTATCTGGCGAGTCGAGCCGGAACTTCTTAATCCTCAAGGTGATGTAATAACAAAAGTATTTGATGATAGCAATGAGAGTGTCACAGCCTCACTTGAAAATAGTGAAGTATTCGGTAAATTTTCTTACATGAGTTCTTTTGTTGATCTTGAATTTATGGCAGGATATGCTTGGGATGATGATTTCGCAATGCATTCTTATATGCTTAGCTTAGATTCTGTTATGATCACACCTGAATATCATAGACTAGGCATAATTGGTGGTAGTTTCAATAAAGTTGTCGGTCCTTTTGTTTTCAAAGGTGAAGGAGCTTACTACTCCGGTAAATATTTCTCTACTACAGATATGACTGATTTTGATAAAGTTGTAGAAAAAGATTATATCAATTACCTAGTTGGAGTTGATTATTCACTATTTGGAGTCAATTTATTTGCTCAATTTATTCAGAAATATATCTTGGATTACGATGATGCTCTTGTAAATGATAAAACAGAGAACATGGTAACTTTCTTAGCATCTGATGATTATAGACATGAAACTTTAAATCTTCAGGTTTTCCTTTATTATGATTTTGTAGAAAGTGACGCATTGATCAGACCTAAGATAACTTACGATCTAAATGATGGGTTTGAAGTTAGTCTAGGAGCAAATATATTTACCGGGACAGAAGGAATATTCGGACAGTACGACAAAAATGATATGATATTTACTAAATTAAAATATAGTTTTTAACTACAATCAGTAATTGATAATGGATGATGGACAATGAAAAATGCTCGCTACATACTAATTTTGGTGTTATTAATATCCTTTTACTCTTATTGTGAGGAGTCTGAAGATAATCAACCAAGAATAACGCCTTACAAAGGAATAAATGTTTCAACAAAATTAAATAACGATAACACCGATCAATGGCAGGTTAAACTAAATAGTGGGTTCAAATATGAACTTGTGAAAAACACAAATCTATTTTTCACATACAGTATCGCAGCATTATGGGAAATGACTGAGAATTCAAGCCCATTTAAAGATACCAATCACGATCTAGAATTCTTTTGGGTTACAAAATTCGACTTTATTCCTTTTTTAAAAGATGCATTAGTAAACACAAAATTAGGTTACGAACATACTTCTAATGGGCTAGATGATGAATCAATAGACTATAAAGGTTCTACAAGACGATCTAGGTCAGTCCACAATCTCAACATACAGCCTACATTTAGTTTTGGTTCAAAATACATTTTTGTAGTTTCACCTAAATTTTGGATTAATACGGTGCAAAGAGACAACCCGGATATAGGAGATTATTATGGGAATTTCGATTTGCATTCAAAGATAATTTTTCCTAATGATTTTATCTTGTCATCAAAATATAGAGCAAATCTTAAATCTGGAAATGGGAGAACAGAAACACGGTTAACAATTCCAATGTCATGGCCGGCCTCTTGGATATTCGGATACAATCCTAATACTTATTGGTTCTTTGAATACTTCGAAGGCTATGGAGAAACACTTTTAGAGTATAATTTATATTCACGCTCAGTTAGAGCAGGAATATCTTTAGCTAGAGAATAAGAACTATGCGTTGTAAAACAATCATAATCATTCTTCTATTTAGCTTGTCAAATCTTTTGTTCTGTGCCCAATTTGAGTCTACTAAATTAGATTCCAGTAAAAAATTTAATACAATTTGGCCATTGACTCAAGTTCTTGCAACGAATAGCGTTATGGCATTATCTAATCGATACATAGGTAATGCTGGTTTTGCAAGGATCAGTTTTAAAAGCATCGAGAACAATATTTGCAATCCTTGGGTATGGGATGATGATGGTTTTGTAGTAAATCAAATAGGACATCCACTGCAGGGGAGCTTATATTATTCATTGGCAAGAAATAAAGATCATTCTTATTTTGGAAGTTTTCCGTTTGTTGCTTTCGGAAGTATGCAATGGGAATATTTTATGGAAATAGAGAGACCAGCAATAAATGATCTTATTACTACAACTTTAGGCGGTGCTATGCTTGGAGAGATAATTTTTAGGATCTCTGATGAAATTCTTGATGATAAATCAAGCGGAATTGAAAGATTTACACGGGAAATATCTGTTTTTACAATTAATCCAATGAGAGGATTGAATAGATTAATTTCTGGTAAAACATTTGCAAGCACAAATAATCTTATTAAAACTAATGTAAACCATTTAAAAATGAGCTTTTCGACTTCAAAAAATCTTTTGAATTACATTATATCAGAAAATATAGAATTGGATGATACAGATTCTTTAAAATCCGTTCCTTTTGCAACTTATTTCTTAAAACTAACATACGGTGACCCGTTCTCAGCAAAAAAGACATTTGATTATTTTCTATTATATATTGGGCTTGGATTTGAAAATGATATTATCGGCAATGTTTCTGCCAGAGGTCTATTGTGGAAAAATAATGTCAAGCTAACTGATAAAGCTCATAATGCAATTGGGATTTTTCAGAATTTTGATTATATAACGAGTTCTGATTATAAAGTTGCAGCCAGCAGCTTTGGATTTGAATTAATGGCAAGGACAAAATTTAAACAGAATTTGCAACTTAGTTCTGAGTATCAAATCGGTTTGATTATACTGGGAGCGGCAAGTACTGAGTATTTTATTGATGTATTGAGAGATTACAATTTGGGACCGGGTGGATTCGTGAAAATTATTATGTCGCTTACTAAACCCGATTTTGGTAATATTTCGATAAATCTTAACAGATTTTGGATCAGAACTATTTCGGGAGCTGAAGGTGTAGAGTCAATAGGAGTTGGGAGAGTAAATTTACAAAAGCAAATATTTAGAAAATTTGGACTTGGAGTTGAATATATTTTATACGATAGAGAAGGTTACTACAGGAACCATCCAAATATTAAAGTTTTCAACCATGAAATAAGAGGGATCATTTCATATAACTTGATTTAATCAGGAGAATTCTTCAAGTATAAAGACTCTGTTGAAAAAAGGTCATCGAATGAAAAAGTGAAAATGAGCAAAAAAATGATAATATAAAGGATTGATCGTATTTGTAATAAAAAAAAGGAGAAACAAATGAGTATGTTCTGTTTTCAGTGTCAAGAAACAATAGGAAACAAAGGCTGTTCCTATGCTAAAGGATTTTGTGGAAAACCTGCGGAAGTAGCAAACCTACAGGATTTACTGATCCACACACTAAAAGGGATCTCTATCATTGCTGAGAAGAAAGGTAAAGTTGACGACAAGACAGGGAACTTGATTGCCAAAATGCTGTTCGTGACTATAACCAATGTCAATTTTAGTACCGAAGATATGGTTAAAAAAATCGAGGAAGTGGCTGCTTACAGGGACGAACTGAAAAAAGGCCTCGACACATCAGGAATGCACGACAGTGTGAATTGGGATGTTGATTCTCTTGAAGAACTCCATGCAAAGGCCTCAACAGTCGGAGTTCTTGCGACAGGTGAGGATGATGTTCGCTCTTTAAGGAACCTTCTTATAATCGGTCTCAAAGGTATAGCTGCTTATTACGAACACGCGAATGTACTAGGTTATTATGATCATACTGTGAACGATTTTCTTGTTGAAGCACTCGCTTCAACGACAAAAGACCTGAGTGTAGAGGAAATGATAGATATGGTCATGAAAGCTGGTAAAATGGCGGTTGACACAATGGCACTTCTAGACAAGGCCAATACGACTACTTACGGAAACCCCGAGATCACTCAGGTCAACATCGGTGTCAGGAACAATCCAGGAATCCTTATATCTGGTCACGACTTAAAGGATATGGAAGAGCTTCTGATACAGACAGAAGGAACTGGAGTTGATGTTTATACTCACGGAGAAATGCTTCCGGCGAACTACTATCCAGCTTTCAAAAAATTTAAACATTTCGTGGGTAACTATGGTAATTCGTGGTGGCTTCAGGACAAAGAATTTGAAAGCTTCAATGGTCCTATACTTATGACGACAAACTGCTTAATCCCACCGAAGGATTCTTACAAGAACAGAGTGTTCACCACTAGTGTAGTGGCATATCCTGATATGAAGCATATACCCGACAGGCAAGAAGGCAAACACAAGGACTTCTCTGAAATAATAGCTCTCGCGAAGTCCTGCAAATCACCTATTGAGATCGAAACAGGTACAATCACTGGAGGTTTCGCTCATGCTCAGGTAATTAAGCTTGCTGATAAAGTCGTTGAAGCTGTAAAATCAGGTGCGATTAAAAGGTTTATCGTCATGGCTGGCTGCGACGGAAGGCATAAGGAAAGAGATTATTTTACACATGTCGCGGAAGGACTACCGAATGATACTGTTATTCTGACCGCAGGATGTGCTAAATATCGATATAACAAGCTAGATTTGGGTGATATAGGGGGCATTCCGAGAGTACTTGATGCAGGTCAATGTAATGATTCTTATTCTCTTGCAGTGATAGCTCTCAAATTAAAAGAAGTATTTGGACTTGAAGATATCAATGAACTTCCAATTTCATTCGATATTGCATGGTACGAGCAGAAAGCTGTAGCCGTACTTCTTGCTCTTTTGTTCTTAGGTATCAAAGGTATCCGCCTTGGACCTACGCTACCTGCTTTCCTTACACCCAATGTAATCAAAGTACTCGTTGATAATTTCGACATAAAACCTATTGGCGAAGTGAAAACGGATATAGAAGCTATGATGGCAGGTTCTTAATTTAACTCTGTAATAATAAACTAAAGCCCCTTTTAAAGGGGCTTTCATTTAAACATTATTATATCTTAAAAACACCGGTAAAATATTCTCAAACACAAATTACCCTCAACGGTCATGGAAAAAAGCTCACAAGATAAAACATCACTCGGGTCAAGTCATTTTTCCAATGTTATCATCTGTCACAACTCTCTCACTTTTTGTCATGCTTTTATTCCGATCCCTTCAATTCTGATTCTCTTTTCTGAATCATTTTAATAAATTCAACTTCAGTTTGTGTTAGAGTAATTTCTTCTATATCTAAATGGGAATCTGGAAAATACCAATCGAATTGATTGAAATATTTTAATAATTCTTCGTCTTTGAATTTGTAACCGTATTGAGCATAGACTGTGTTTCTTAATATTCTCAATTCTACTTCCGTGTAAGTATTCCTATCGAAGTAACGATTAAATTGTTCTTGACTATGTGCTAAAATAAAGAGAGTACTTTTAATTTTTTCAGGAACGGTTTTATCGGTATATAAACCCATAAAAGAATTATCCCACTTTGTACCAAATTCTATATTTTCTTGAGGTTCAAAATTGTTTGACTTAATTTGTAGTATACCAGATAGGATACGAATTCTACGATCACTATTAGATTTTGTAACTCTACCTGTTCCAATTATATCCCAAGTTGCATTTTCTCCAAAAACATCTTTTACATAAAAATACTGATTGCTACCCATGTCAATATTAATAGTGAAATCCTTAATTGTACTACCTGACCATTTTGCACCTGTTTTAAGAATATAATTATAAATTTGATCATTCAATACTGAGTTACTAGCAAGGAATTCATAACTGTGATAAACTTTATTAATACCAGGTTTGAAAGTTAATTCAAATAAATACACAAATATACCATTATATGTATTAAGAAAATCTTCCTCTGATTTGAATTTCAGTTCACAATTTTCACACTTGGCAGATGTGATTTTATATGGATGCAATTTATCTTCGTATAAAATTTTGAAATTTTGGATTTGTGCTCTTTTCTGTCCTCTTTCAACTCTCCAATCATATGAAGCAGGTGCTTGAAAACCTATTGTAAGATTTTTATTAGTAGAATCAGGATTTAAAAACTCAAAATATATATTTACAACTGCTTTTTTATCTCTTACTGTAAAAGATAATATTTCTTTTTCCATTGAGATTAGAGTTTCATTAATAGGATAAAGAATACTACCTTTTGTTAAGTAGATTCCATCATTCGCAAAGAGATGAAGATTAACAAAAACACAAACTGCAAGAAATAATACTTTTTTCATATTGAACCTTCTATTTTATTTTATATCGGAATAACATTTTTTAACCATTTAGAGTTGTGATTGATGATAACGGTCATGGCAAAAACCAGTGGGGTAGAGCGAGTTAAATGTCCAAGTAACCCATTGATGTTTTGCCAATGTTAGAGGCTCTTAAACCAATTTGAATCATAGTTTATCTATATCACGATTCTATTTTAGAACTACGTAAGATAGTTAAGGGGCAGTGTTAATATTCTAATTTTAAAACCCAGAATACCTTACCAGATTTTTTATATCCTGTTGCAATTATGCAATTGTCTTCTGTCTGGATTACTTGATTAAAATAATCAAATTGCCAATCTCTACCATTGCTGAACAAATCACTGGAAATCAAATTGCCATCATCATCAATTTTAATTAACCAACCATAGGATGTTATAGGATCCATCCATACTGCTTTTGCATCTCTACCGACAATTATATATTTGGAATTGTCAATTTTCTGAGCCGACATTGCAACATCATCACCAGAACCATACCTTTTAATCCAAATAGTTTTTAAATTTTTGTCCAGTTTGGCGACTTTCATTTCTCTGCCAGTAACAATATAATTGTCCTGATCTGTTTTATGTATAGAAGTTAAATAGAGCATATCAACAGTTTCATTCTGTAATATTTTTCCATTTTTACTTATTTTAGTAATATTATTCTTATGATATTCTGAAGAAGGAGCAACAATATAATTACCCGAACTGTCAAGTAATAGAATGTCAGGATTGTAACTAAGTTTGATGCTTGTGTACATCGTATTTATTTCCTGACCATTTTCATTTAATTCTACAAAAGTTACTAAACTATCTTTTACATAAGCAAAATAGAAACTGTTGTTATCTTTTACTAAATTGGTAACATTTTCGATCTTATCATTCTTATAAGATTTTTCCCATTGAATATTACCATGTGAATCAATTTTGTCAATAGAATTAAAGTAATTGTTTTTACTCAGTATAATAAAGCCGTCATCATTGGTGGTAGTAATCGAAAAAGGATATGTATGTTTTTCTTCAAATATTTTTTTGCTCCATTCTTCATTACCTTTATTATCAAATTTAATAATATCCTGCTCAAGATTATTTACCCCGATTATAAAACCATTGTCACGTGTTTTCACCAGCAAATTATAGTTTAAATGCAGATCATTGGGTGATGTTAAACTACTATCAATCCTTAATTCGCTAAGTACACCCGATCTGTTTATATTTACAATAACAAACAACAGTAACGAAATAAAGATTATGAAAGTTAGTATTCTTTTAAGCGATAGTGAAACACTAAAAAATTTGTCTATGGGTAATTTTATCACTATAAGAAATAAAATAAAACCAATGTAAATCACTGGATTCATTGAAAGAGCAAACCATAAAAAAGCAGAATTAAAGAAAAAAGAAAAAGGAACTAAAGCTATCAAACAACCTAGAATATATCCTGAGGAGACAATTCTTTTACTTACTTCTTTATGTGTTAATTTATTTATTATCTCTACACTCAAATAATAACCACTTACAAAAGAAATAGAATAAACGACCAATTCCATATAAGGATTGAATCTGATTAAAAAACTTAAAATAATATATTCACCAATTACAAGGAATGTAAAAATAGACAATGTGAAAACAAATACTGTAGTTATAAAAAATAATATTTTATTTTGAGAATTCATACCTTTTATAATCCATTTTATATAATAAGTTCAATAATGTATTTTACAATATTATTCAGCATTTTAATATTTACGTTATACAATGGAAACACTGCCCCTGATCTGTAGTCATTATTCAAAATAATTCCTTAAATTGGTTTAATTGCCTCTAACGGATATGGCAAAAAGCAGTGGGAAAGAGCGAGTTAAATGTACAAGTAACCCATTGATGTTTTGCCAATGTTATGTCCTGTAGCAACTGGTTTCTATTATTAAAGAAAATTAAGCCCAATTCTTTTTATAGTAGTTATCTCTTTGTTTTATTTCTAAATATAAGAATCCATTACGTTGAAGTTATTACCCATAACTAACTCAATTATAAATATAAAATCAAATTAAGATTTTAGCTAAAGAAATATTTTACAGAAGAGAATAATAAAAAACTTGACAATCTTAAATACTTAAATTACATTAATAGCGACTTTATTTTAAGTAGTAGAAAATATTAGCACAGTATGCGAAGTTGACAATTTAAATAAAAATGTTTATTAAATGCAGGAGAGTAACAATGAGAAATGTAGTATTAGTTCTAATTCTAATTGGAATCGCTTTAGTCTACTCACAAGAACAGAGTAATACAAAAGAGGAAAAACGTGCTATGAGCTATCAGAGTATGGTGAAAGATAGTTTAGGAAATCCGATTGAAGACGGTAAGTATCTGATAACTTTCAGATTGTATGAATCAGAGAACAGTAGTGAGTCAATCTGGTTTGAAAATCAGAATGTTTACATTTATGATGGAATTCTTAACGTTTTGTTGGGAAATAAGAAGAGGTTAAGTCCAGAAATGTTCAGAAATCAACTATGGATAACTTTGGAGATGAGTGGGGAAGAATCTGACAAGCAGTATGTAAGTGCATCAAGTTATAGTATGTATTCAGGTTTAGTTGATATTAATGCATTTGCACCCAGTGAAGATGTACATCTTTCAATAGATCCTGACGGAAGGATTATTATTGATGTTGATGACCAAAATGATATACCTTCGATTTATGGTGATGACTGGAATTTTTATACGGGAGGTGATAATAACTGGGTTTTACACACTCCTGATGATGATAGACAAAATATGTATATAAAAAATGCAGCAGACGTATATTCAGGTGACTGGACAAGACAAACGGTATTTTATGAGAATGGAGATCTTGAAGTAAATGGAAATATAATCGGCAGGAAGGATATAAACTTGACAGGGGTTTTGAATGCTACTGCTGTAAATTCTAAAATTAATGCATCATATTTCGGTTTAGCGAATACTGCCTATGAATATTTTGATTTTATGTCCTTTACTGATAAATACAATAATGCTGTAGGTTCAATGATGTATAATAGAACAGCACCTTATTATGGCGGAAATGTTGAATCAGACGGTACTTATGATGATTTTGTAATCTATGCAAGAAATGGAAGGGATTTAGTTTTAAAATCTGATATTCCGAACGGAGATGTATTTATTGGTGCAGAAACTTGTTCCAATAATTTGACTGTAACTGGCGGTTTAACTGTCCAAGGTACATCAAGTATAACCAATAGAAATTTCAATACAGGTGGAAGAAATAGTTGGATATTTCATACACCGGATGATGAAATAGATGGTGTAGAAAGACAAGATCTATATATAATTAACTCAAAACATTTGATACCAAGTGTACCTGCAAAAGATTGGTCATTTCAAACTATATTTCATGAAAATGGAGATTTAGGAGTAAACGGAGATTTACGAGTCAGAGGAAAAATTGAGGCTACAGAAATAGAAGTAAAACTAGTAGTATATGCTGATTACGTTTTCAAAGATGATTACAATTTGCTTTCTCTTACGGAAGTTGAAGATCACATTAATTCTTATGGATATTTACCAGGTATGCCTTCAGAAAAAGAAGTTGTTGAAAATGGCTTAAATCTCAATGAAATGCATTTGAAGGTTGTTGAGAAAATCGAAGAATTAACTTTACATATGATTCGTCTTGAAAAAGAGAATAAAGAATTAAAAGAAAGACTTAATCAGATGTCAGAATAAAAAAAAAGGAGACAAATGATGAAAAGAGTAATATATATTCTCCTGATATTTTTTATTTACCTGACAGGTGCATCTTTAACATTCAGAAGTTCAGTTGGGCAGATGGTTATCGGAGAAAGTAAATTAGGCAGTGATGTTGTTAATGCAGGTATAATATACCTTAGTACTGATACCGAAAAAATAAAATCAGGAAAGACAGAAACTGTAAACATTCCTTTCAATTACGAATTGAAGCAGAATTACCCAAATCCTTTTAATCCTACAACTTCAATTCAATTTACCTTGCCCGAAAATCAGTTTGTGTCTTTGAAGGTCTTTAATGTTGCAGGTAAAGAAGTTGTTGAACTCGCAGGTAAGGATTTTAATAAAGGAATCAATTCTGTTAATTTCAATGCTGCAAATCTAGTATCAGGTTTATATTTTTACAGGATGCAGACTAAAGGGTTTAGTAATATAAAAAAAATGATGATAGTTAAATAAGGTGAATTTGTGAAGATAATAATAATCTTTAGTATATTTTTTTCTACGCAATTTGACTTTGCTTTTAATCTCGCAAGTAAAGTTGGTCGTATTGAAGTTATATACACAACATAGTTAAACAGAACATTAATAAAAAACAAGGGGGAGTTAAATGCTCTCAAAATCATTTTTTTCCCATAATCTTAAAGCTACAATTTTTTTAGGATTATTTCTAACCCTAACCCTTTCTTACGGCAGTGCTGACATCTCAATTGAGTTTGATAAAAATAGTGTTGTAACTGCTTCTACCTGCAACCTGAAAGTAAAAGTCAGAAACAACTCTGCTCTTTCGTATGAAAATATGCAGGTTAAATTGGATTCTCCAGATCAGGTAGTCATTGAAAATTCTGAACAAAACATAGAATCTCTTTCTCCAAACTCAGAAATAATTCTCGATTTTAGAGTAACATTTGAAGAAGGAAAAAGCTCTCAGATATATGGTTACGTGAACGACCTTCAAAATATAGGATATCCTTTATCCTCAACTGCATATGTTTTAACATACAAGGAGAGTGAAAGTCTATATGAACTTATGACTTATAAAGAATATACAGAATACTATAAAGATAAGTTGTTAGAAGAGTACAGAACAAAAGCAAAAATTGAAGATCCTGACTTTGTAGAATCTGAGACAGATATTTACAATATTAGTTCACTGGCAACTGAAATTGATGATGAAATATGTCAAAAAGGTGATGTATTACCAGAATATGAAGAATATGAATTTGAAGTAATCTCTCCTGCTGTCAAGTACAAGCTTATAATGGATAGGATTGAGAAAAACAGCAAAGGTTCTGGGAAAACTGTAAGAATTAGCAATCACTTAAAACAGGAACTGCTAGATGCAGGATTTGATGTGAATGATATTGAAGTAATTACAAACTAACAAATAATCCAACGACATCAAAAGGAGTAAATAGATGAACGGCAACTTAAATAAAATAATAATAATAAATCTGATACTAATAGCATCCTTATTTGGCGGAAATATTACTGTTATGGGTAAATTTGTGTGTTACAACTACAACAATTACTTAGTAAATGGAAGAGGGGCTGAAGTTTACATTATGGATGAGGATTTCAGGTATGATGATATTATTGACATTGTTACTGTAGATAGACAAGGAATGTGGGGGGCCAGGTTCGACCCAGATATGGACATTTTTGGAGGTCATGCGGATGTTTACGCAACGTTTGAACCTTCACTTAGTGGTACTCATGGCAGGATATATGTGGATGGAGGAGGGGGATTAGTTACACCAACACAGGATAATTTAAATAATAATTACAATTTTGGAACTATTTCAGTTCAAGGAGCAGATGTACAATTAGTAAATGCATATAAAATCTATTTGGGATTATTTGAAGGGTATAACTTCATGAAGTCACTTGATCTTTATTCTGGCTATACTAAAGCTAAAATAAATAATAGCAATGATCGTGCATATTACGATCCTAACGATACATATATATATATTCCTCCAGAGAAATTGAAATATAATTATACACTATTACACGAAATGGGACACTCCATACATCATTATAGAAGAGGAGCACTCCCTACGGGAGATGGTCCAAGTCCTCACTATGCTCATAGCGTATCCTCGAGAGGATTTGCATATAAGGAAGGTTTTGCAGAATTTTTTGCTTGTTTTGTGAAAAACACATCCAAAAGATGGTGGGCAAGTGGAAGTTGGATAGATTATGAACCTTTCAAAAGTTATTGGCCGAATACAGAAATTTGTGAGGGTACAGTAACAGCTGCTATGTGGGATCTTTATGATTCGACGGGAGATGGAATCGATTTTTTTTACGGTGGCACCTCGTTTTTTCAAAGTTTATGGTATAGAATGGGACCAAGTTCAGGTGCTGATCTACATTCTTTTTGGTATGACTATTATAGAGATTATTTAAGTGCAGCTAGCAAAAAAGATGCGCTACTATCCATGCTTCAGTCTGGTATAGATTATAGAGAGGAATCAGACAACCTAGTTACAATTGGTACTTCGAATAGTATTTATGATTATGAAAACATAAATGATGTCGATGTTACCTTTTTATCAAATAAAGATATATATTTTAGTGGTTCTAATTCTGCCGATTTAACAGAAGATTTAACATTAAATAATTCAACACTTTATTTTTTAGATAATTCGAGAATAAAACTGAAAGGGCAATATTGCATTAAAACTATTAACGGAGGAAAGATGTTTATAGACAATCCAGAAATGGTTTTACAATATTCAATGAATGATACTTATAACTGGACATATAGCCTTGAATATGACATGAATAATAATCTTATTGGTCTTTATGGTATCTCGGGCAACGAGCCAATCTTTTTTAAATCTGTTAAAGACTATACTTTAGAATCGGGAGATAATTTTGAAGTTTCATTTAATCAAAATGGCATCATAAAAATACTACCTTATACGCACATAAAAAATGGTAGTACTTTTAAAGCTTTTATTGACGAAACAGTTATGAACATTGACAAATGATAAAATAATGGATAAATTGCTAACTTAGGATTTTAACAATTAAAATGCAATATGTAAAAATCACTCTATAGTAAAAAACAACCATTGATTAAATTGAGAGAAGATGTATGATTTTTCAAAAAACATTACAAATTTTTGTTTTACTTATTATAACCAGTAATCTTTTCTCGCTAGAATTTGTAAATATTGGCTTTAACAATGGAATTTGCAAAGTCACAGACTTCAATTCGAATGAGGAACTTAACGAATCGTGCTATTCCTGGGGAATTAGCACTCAATTCAAATTTGTAAAACATGCGGATATTGAAGTTGATGTTCATTTTAATGAATTTTCATATAGCTTTGTTGGAGATCCAAGAACTGGGCTACTTCCTCCTGAAGAAGATGATTCAACTTATGTACAAAAAATAGAAAACACTGTTTCAATAACTCCAATAAGTTTAACAATTAAACCATCCTATACTTTTGATAAATTTTCAATTTACTCAAACATTGGGCTATCTTATATAGTAATTAAATCTGAGCTTCTTGGTACTGTGACGAATACAAAAACTACAGGTTCAAACAATTGTTTTGGAGTATCATTACATATGGGAGCAAGTTATAATATAAATGATCAATTAAGTATCGACTGCTCATTAAGGTCAACATACAAATATGAAAACTCTCTGGCAATAGCTGATGGTTATAATCCCTTAACACAAAGTTTTTTTCTTTTCTTTACTAGCCTTGGGTTGAATTACAATTTTGATTAAAAAATCAGGAGCATAATAATGAAAAAAATTATTGCATCAATATTTACTATCTTAATCATTTCATCATTTTTCTTCTCATGTAGCGATGACAATATAATTAATCCGGGTGATGCTACGTACTTCAGGATCACGAATGAGAATGAATACCGTTATCATACTGATTCATTAGGGTGGTTTCCAAAAGAATTGATAACGTACACTTATGATCCTAACGGTAGAATAGTTTTAGGAAGTATTAAAGCTGATGAATTAAACAATGAAAATTTTACCATAGACAGTATTTTTTACGAAGATTCCAATTCTTTACAACCTTCTTTACATAAGATATATGTTTCAGATGGAAAGGGTGCATATCTTGCGGAACAAAGAAGTTTTATACTTGAAGAACAGAAACCTAAGGAAATTATCAGTGAATGTTATAACGAATTTGGTGAATTGTCAGATAAGTATAAAACAGTATATACCTATGATAACGGGCTTATCACAAACGGTGTAGAATACATACCTGTATCGGATAATTGGGTAAAATACTCTGAAGTAAATATATTTTATACTAATAGTATGATAATCCGCACAGAATATTCCAATACCGATGGAGCTGTTGGGTCTGAGCAATTTATTTATACCGGGGATTTGTTTACTGAGTATTATCTTGATTATTCTATGCCATTTTATGATTCGGTTCTGGAATTTGATATGAGTTTTATACTCAACTATGAGGATGATGTTGTGTCAGAAATGATAACTTATAGCTCAGATACTAGCGGATATTCGGATGAGCAGAAAGAAACTTTTGAATATAACGAATCTAATATGTCAGCTTTATTTAGATATTACTGGGATGATGTACTTGAGAAGTGGTCTGAAGATTATAGAACAACCTTTGGGTATGATAATAACAATAACTACATTCTAAAAGAGACTAACCAGTGGAGTAGAAACGATAGTAACTATATAGCATCTGATTTTGATAAAAAGACAGAGAACATATTTGAAAGCGGAAAAGGGAATTACAAGGAAATTGACAAATGCATGAACCCGAGAAGATACTATACAGGCAACTCTGTCGGTAGTCTTTATCCTAATCCTGAACCTACCAAAAGTTTTGATAAAACAATGAGAGATAATTCTTTGCATGGAATTATAAGAAACTTAGTTAATAAAAAGATTGAAGAAAGAAAACAGAGTGTTAGGCAGTAACTTTTTATTAGTATTTTTTATGTATAGAATAATTAGGATATATGCATTCTGATCTTACTGACCGTGGTATTATAATCCTATTTTATTGATTTATCCTCTAAATGCACAAATCATTGCATATTGTCAGAGCCTGTAGCAATTATTTGATTTGGAATGACGAACAGAAGATTTAGTATCAAGTTCGCCAGTCTTTATTGTATAAGTTTACAAACTCAGATAATGATTCTTATTTCAGTTACTTTAATCTTAGTTTAGTTCTTTTAAGATTAGATCGGACTTACTTTTTTAAATAAGATTGTTTACTTTAATTGGGCTTAATTTGCTTTTAGTCTTTCTTAAGTTGCTATTGGACATAACGGTCATGGCAAAAAGCAGTGGGTTAAATCGTGTTAAATCACCAAATAACCCATTGATGTTTTGCCAATGTTGTGGGTCTGTAGTAGTTTTTAACACGACTATATTTAGAGCTGTCAAAAGGTTTGTTTTATAACATCACTCTTTACATTGGCACATTTATATTCTTCATTATTTTATCATCATCATCTTCTTACAATCAATTACCATATCATTCACTTTCAAACGATAAAAATACATTCCACTTGTTAAATTATCAGCATTGAATTTAACTTCATGATATCCTTGATCCTGTTTCTTGCTAATCAGAGAACATACTTCCCTTCCTGCAATATCGAAAACTCTAAGCTCTACATTAGAACTTTTATCCAGTGAGTATTTTATCACTGTTTCAGGGTTGAATGGATTTGGGTAATTTTGAAAAAGTTCAGTAGTAGCTGGAATTAAAATATTATTTATACCTGTAAAAAAAAGTTCTTCTGCAAATTCAGATCCTGCAAATGCATGATCGATAGCCTGGACACTCCAGTAATATTGTCCATCAGGTAAATTGCTAATAGTCCAAGAAGTATTTTGTCCTGTATTTCCTATATTAACAACCTTTCTATAACCGTTTGATATGTCGCTCATCGAAGTATTTATATTACATGAGAATGGTTCTGTACCTATATATAAATTATATGATAATCCATTCTGCGGAGTCTCATTATCTGCTGCTTTAGCCCAGTGAAAAGTAAATGTAGAATCCGTATTTGTGGTTGATAGATTCGTTGGAGGATTTGGTATTGTATTGCTATTAAAACTGTTATTCAAATATAAATCGGTAAAAGAATCCCAACCTGAGCTTCCGCTCGTGATTAAATCAAGATCTCCATCATTATCAAAATCTCCCCAGTTTACTGAACTATTTTCAATACCTGTCAATGCGGCATTAATATCAGTAAATATACCTGAGTCATTTCGATAAACCTTAGAGGTACTGGTACTTTCGAGGCTTGAACCTATTAAAACGACATCCAAATCACCATCATTGTCATAATCACCCCATTTTGTTGACCCATTGAAAACGCCAATTAATCCAGCATTAATATCTGTAAACGCACCTGAATCATTACGATATATCTTAGAAATAGGGTTGTAATCCGGATAAGTTCCAGTTGCTCCTGTAATCAAAAGATCAAGGTCACCATCATTATCATAATCTCCCCAAGCTACAGAACTACTGGAAATACCTGTTAATCCAGCATTTATTTCTGTAAATGTACCTGCATCATTCCTGTAGATTATTGTGACTTCTTCAGATCCGTCATACCCGCATAAAATTATATCAAGGTCACCGTCTTTGTCATAATCTCCCCAGGAACCAGTTCCGGTTATACCAGTTAGTCCAGCTATATTAATAAACACACCGGAATCATTTCGATATATTTTTGATACAATCATATAATCTTCATCAGAATAATAATATTGACCGGTTAGTAATATATCCAGATCGCCGTCATTATCGTAATCACCCCAGGAAACGGAACTGTTAGTGACTGGAGTTAACACAGCATTGATATCTGTAAATACACCTGAGTCATTGCGATATATCTTCGAAATAGGATTGTAATCTAAAGGTGTACCTGTTGCTCCGGTTAATAAAATATCCAGATCGCCGTCATTGTCGTAATCACCCCATGTTGCTGATCCTGAGAAAACACCTGTTAATCCTGCTTCAATATCAGTGAATGTATGAGAATCATTGCGATAAATTTTAGTAATTGGATAGTAATTTGCGTAAGGTGTTCCTGTCAACAAAAGATCGAGATCACCATCATTATCAAAATCACCCCATTCTACGGAACTGTCACTAATTTCTTCGAAAGAAGACGGAATTTTACTAAATTGCGAATACAAAGTCTCTGCAATGATTATATTGCTGTTTTCGCTGGCAGTTAAATCCCCGTTATAAGACCTTATCCTGTAATAATATGTTGTATTATGTTCTAATTCTGTAATATCGTATGAGAGAAGATCTCTGACATCCTTATTTTGGTAACCGGGAACATAATTTGTAAATAAGCTGTCTGTAGCAACATCAAGATAGTATCCCATAGCCCAGTTTTCAGAACTCCAATTTGCTTGAAAACTGTAATAATTAAAATTCGAAGCTGGTAGCGCAACTGGTGGGTAAGTTGTTGGTGATGTAAATTCAAAAAATTGTTCCGTACTGAATGAAGAACCCGTATAAGTATTATCAACTGCTTGAACGCTCCAATAATATGAACCAGATGGTAAATTTTTGATTGTCCACGAGTTGTTTTGTCCTGTATTTCCCAAATCTACAACCTTCCTGTAACCTGAACTGATAATACTCATCGGGCTTAATTCGGTTGGAGTCTGACTTTCTGCACCGAGATAGAGGTTATAAGATAGTCCATTTTGTAAAGTTTCAGTGTCAGTTGATTTATCCCACGAAAATACAATTTCATTGCCATTAATAAGAGATAATAAATTGGAAGGAGAAGATGGAATATTATTGCTTACAATGCAGTTATTACGATAAATGTTAGCAGCATAACTGCCATAAAAAATCCCCCTACCAACAGATATAATATCGAGATCCCCGTCATTATCATAATCCCCCCACTGTGCTGAACCATCAGAAATACCGGACAAATCAGCAACGATATCCGTGAAAATGGTAGAATCATTTTGATATATCTTTGTGATTTGGGATCCGGTAATTAACACATCTAGATCGCCGTCATTGTCGTAATCCCCCCATTCAGCAGATCCATCACGAATACCTGTTAATCCTGCAGCAATATCTGAGAATATGCCTGAATCATTTCGATATATTATTGCTATATTATTATAATCTTGATCCGAACCAGTTAATAAAATATCAAGATCCCCATCGGAATCATAATCCCCCCAAGCAACTGAACTTTCTTTAACTCCGGTCAATCCTGCTCCAATATCAGTAAACTCACCTGAATCATTTCGATAAATTGTTGAGATCTCGTATGCAGGACCATCATAACTTCGCCCTGACAGCAAGATATCTAAATCACCGTCATTGTCATAATCTCCCCATGCAACTGAACTTTCGTTAACTTCGGTCAATCCTGCTCCAATGTCTATAAAACTACCTTCATCATTTCTATAAATCTTGGAGATTCTTTTTAAGCTGCCAATATACCCGGTTAATAAAATATCAAGATCCCCATCGTTATCGTAATCTCCCCAGTCGCTGGATCCACGAACTACAACGGTTAATCCGGCATTTATATCTGTAAATATACCTGAATCGTTTCGATATATTATAGATTTATATAATCCAGTCAACAAGAAATCTAAATCGCCGTCATTATCATAATCACCCCAAGCTACTGTACCATTATCTACTCCGTCTAAGTCGGCATTAATATCAGAAAACACACCGGATGAATTGTTATAAATTTTGGTGATTTGATGTGTGAATTCATCAGTGTAAATACCAGTTAATAAGATGTCGAGATCACCGTCATTATCATAATCACCCCCGTCAACTGAACTATTTGTTACACCTGTTAAACCTGCATTGATGTCAGTAAATGTCTGGCATTGTAAAAATGAGCTGACGAAAATGATTACTAACAAAATTATGTTTTTCATAACAAATCTCCTATCTTATTAAAGATTCTTTATATATAATAATGTGCCAATGTCATAAAACAAACCTTTTTTTGAGCGAGAACCAAAAACTACTATTGCCCACAACGGTCATGGCAAAAAGCGTTAAGCCAAGACAAGTAGGGTATTCAAGTCATTTTGCCAATGTTATGGGCTTTTAAACCAATTTATTTCATAGATTCTTTATCTCGTTAATTATTTTTTGTTCTTCTTCCGATAATACAGGGGCAGTTGTTGTAGGTTTGTACCATTTGAAGCATTTGAATAGTGCTTCCCATTTATCATCTTTAAAATCATAACCATTCAATGCGTATATAAAATTAGTCAAAAATCTTTTACGTGCTAGGTAATACTTTGACTTTTTCTTCAAAAAGGAGTTGTGAATTTTCATTTGATTAAAATAATAACTTACATAT
>JAQICF010000144.1 GCA_027858795.1 Candidatus Delongbacteria bacterium
TTATTTATGCAAACCCTATATTTTCAAAAATAACCGGTTATACTTTTGAAGAAGTTAAAAATCAAAATCCCCGAATTCTTAAATCAGGAGACATGGATGATAATTTTTACACTGATTTATGGGCTGAAGTATCTTCCGGGAATATTTGGTCCGGCGAAATGAGTAATAAGAAAAAAGATGGAACTTTTTACTGGGAAAAGGCAATTATCAGTCCTGTTTTTGATAAAGATAAAAATATCATAAATTATCTTAAGATAGCAGAAGATATCACTGACAAAAAAAGAATGGAATATGAGCTGGAACAACATCGTGAACATTTAGAAGAACTTGTGGAGGCGAGAACTAAAGAATTGAATGATAAAAATCTTGAGTTGGAAAGAACAAATAAGCTATTCTTTAACAGAGAGTACCGTATTAAAGAATTAAAGGAACGGTTGAAGAAGTATGAGAAATAAATGAAGATAATTGAACTCATACATAATCTGGCATTACTTATAGCACTTACATCATTGTCCGGATTTGTTTTAAAGAACAAATTGAATACAAATAACCATGAAGCCATTGTTCGGGGACTGATCTTTGGTCTTGTCGCTCTTATTGGTATGATCTATCCCATGCAATTTTCTGAAGGTTTGATTTTTGATGGAAGATCTGTTGTGACCAGTATTTGTGCATTGTTCTTTGGTCCTGTATCTGCTGCAATCGTTGTGGCTTTGACCTTGACTCTGAGAATAATCCAGGGTGGCAGCGGTCTAATTATGGGTGTTTCCGTAATTATATCTTCAGCATTGATCGGTTTACTATTTCACTATAAGATCTATAGGATCAGGAAAAGTATCAAAATTAGAGAACTTATTGCTTTAGGTCTTATTGTTCATGTTACAATGGTACTGTTAATATTCACCTTACCGAAAGATTTGGTCTGGCAGGTAATGAATAATATTGCTTTGCTGGCAATGACAGTCTTCCCTATTTCAACAGTTATAATAGGTAAAATAATTTCTGATTATCTTGATAGAAACTCTTTAATAATAAACTTGGAAGCAAGTGAAAAAAAATTCAGAGCTATATTCAACAGTATATCCGATGGATTAGCATTGAGGAAAATTACAAGAGAAACAATGGGAGAATTTGTTGATATTAATAATTCTTTTTGCGAACTTCTCGGTTATTCTGAAGAAGAACTTAGAATGATACCTAAAGAAAGATATGTTGATCCTGAAGTGATTAAATCATTCCCTTATATATTACAAGAAGTATATGATAAAGGAAGTGTCAGTTTTAAAACTCAACATAAGACAAAATCAGGAGATTTGATACCTGTGGAGATAAATGGTTCTCTTTTCAGCTTGTTGGGTGAAGATTTTTTTGTTGGAGTTACCAGGGATATTTCTGAAAGAGGCCAGGCAGAAGAAATACTCAGATCAATAAATTTAAAGATGGAAAAATTAACTGATGAATTAAAAAGTTCGAACAAAGACCTCGAACAATTTGCATATATAGCTTCACACGACCTTAAGGAACCTTTAAGAATGATATCTAGCTTCACTCAATTACTTGAACAAAACTATTCTGCAGATCTTAATAAAGAAGCAAAAGAATATATGAAATTTATTATTGACGGTGCATATAAAATGCAGATATTGATAAATGACTTGTTAGATTTCTCAAGGATAAACACTCAGGGTGAAATTTTTAAAGAAGTTGATCTTAATCTAATTGTTGAAGATGTAATTAAAATATTTCAAGATAAATTGGATAATTTAAACGGGAGTATTCAGTTTGAGAATTTGCCTGTAATATTTGGGGATGGATCACAGTTAAGGCAGCTCTTTCAAAATCTAATTGGTAACGGATTGAAATTTATTAAAGAAGATACTTCTCCAATGATCGAGATAAGTTCCGCTGAATCCGACGAAGATTGGACATTCAGTGTAAAAGACAATGGTATAGGAATAGACTCAAAACACCGGGAAAAGATCTTTGAATTATTTCACAGACTCCATGATCGTAGCAAATTCGAAGGTACAGGGATCGGACTGTCATTCTGTAAGCAGATATTGAAAAAACATAAAGGTAAAATTTGGGTTGAATCGGAACCAGGAATTGGAAGTACTTTTAAATTCACGATTCATAAGGAGAGCATCATATCAAGTAATTAAAGGAACATTTGAAAAAATACGAGAGGTGGCAATTTTTCAATAATCTACTTAACTTACATTATATAACAATTTCGGATTAAATTATGAAAGAATTTTTAGACATATTAATATTGGAAGATAATTCAAGCGATGTTGACCTTGCAAAATACGAACTCAATAAATTAAAGCAACCATTTGCTCTACATTTAGCTAAGAATAAAAAGGAATATCTTGAATTATTTAAAGAAGGGCTTCCTGACATAGTACTCTCTGACTTTAATCTTCCCGATATGGATGGAGAAGAAGCTCTTGAAATTTTAAGAGCGAAGGATAAAGATATCCCTTTTATTCTGATCTCAGCGACAATAGGAGAAGAAAAAGCCGTTCAGTTGATGAGAAACGGTGCAAATGATTATATTATGAAAGATAAATTAAAAAAGCTTGCCCCGACTATTGAAAGAGAAATTGAAGCTTATGAGATCCTTAAACAATCCGAGCTAGAGCATAATGAAGTTATTTTGTACAGCAGGATATTTACAAATTCAAATGATTCAATATGCATTCTTGATGAAAACGGATTTATACTTAAAGGAAACTTAGCTACTGAGAAGCTTATGGGATTGAGCGTAGAATATGTTGTGGGGAAGTCACCCGGAGAATTTTTTGGTGAAAAAAATTTTGAGATCATTTTTAGTCTTGCAAAAAAAAATGGATCTATTACCCGGAATGTGAGATTTAAAAACTCATTCGGAGATATTAAAACAATTGATCTTACTATTATTGAAATAACAGACAGTGACGAAAATAAAAAATATGCTTGCATAAAACATGATATAACTGAAAAAGTAAATACTCAAAAAATACTTTATGAACAAAAAAGACAGCTCGATACATTGGTCTCAAATCTCCCCGGGATGGCATATAGATGCCTGGTTGATGATGATTGGACTATGCTATATGTAAGTAATGGGGTAAAAGAATTAACAGGTTATGAACCTAGCGAATTGCTCAACAATAAAGACCTATCTTATAATGATATTATTGATCCGGATGAAGCTGAAAAAGACTGGGATCCAATATATAAGGCAATTGAAGAAGGAAAACACTATGAGATCGAATATAAAATCATTGCTAAAGATGGTAAAACAAAATGGGTATGGGAAAAAGCTTTCCCTGTCGGAAAAGATGAAAACGGGTACATTATAACTGAAGGTTTCATAACTGATATTACAGAAAGAAAAATGATCGAAGAAAGTCTGGAAACAAGTTACAATATTATTATTCGCAGTCCATCAGTAGCTTTTAAGTGGAAAAACGATAAAACATGGACAGTAGACTTTGTCACTGATAATGTAGAAAATATTTTTGGATACACTAAAGAGGAATTTTATAATAAGAAAATCCTTTATGCTGATATAATTTTCAAGGAAGATCTTGGAAATATTATTAAGGAGATGTCGGAATACTCCTCAAAAATAGAAGTAAGTAGTGTCACACATAAATCTTACCGAATAGTAACTAAAAATAATGAAATTAAATGGGTAAAGGACGATACCTACGTTTTAAAGGATAATGATAATAATATTATAGCATATGAGGGTATTATTACAGATGTAACAGACATGGTTGAAGCACAGAAAGACTTATTGATTTTATCAACTGCTGTAGACCAAAGCCCTTCAATTATAGTATTGACTAACATCTCCGGAGATATCGTTTATACTAACCCAGTTTTTACTGAAATAACAGGCTATACTGTCGAAGAAATTAAAGGTAAAAATCCTCGCATATTGAAATCAGGTGGTATGGATGACGAATTATACGGCGAATTATGGACTACTGTTTCTTCGGGTAAAGTATGGTCGGGAGAAATGAGTAATAAGAAAAAAGATGGAACTATTTATTGGGAAAAGGCGATTGTCAGTCCGGTATTTAATAAAGAAAAGGAAATTATAAATTATTTAAAGATCGGTGAAGATATTACGGAACAAAAGAGAATGGAATCAGAATTGGAAGATCATCGCGATCATTTAGAAGAATTAGTAAAGAGTAGAACAATAGAGCTGAACAGAAAATTTGATGAGGTGGAAAAGTTAAATAGATTATTTTTAAACCGGGAGCATAGAATAAACGAATTACGGGATGAATTAAAGAAAATTAAAAAACGATTTAAATTAGATTAACTATATTTATTATTGTCATGCTGAACTTGTTTTGTCTTTGTCATGCTGAATTTATTTCAGTATCTATCTTTTAATGTTCGTCATGCTGAACTTGTTTCAGTATCTATCTTCTCGTTTATATTATCACTAGGATATAACCAATCATTATTCAGATCTCTTAGTTCTGGATTCTGTTCCTTTATAAGATTCCATTTCCATTCCTTGTGCCAGTTCTTTAATTGTTTTTCTCTTCGTATTGCATCTAAAATATTATCAGTTATTTCCAAATGAATTAGCTTATGTAGTTTATACTTATACGTAAACTCGGAACCTTTGCCTAATTTATGCTCATCCATTCTTCTATAAATATCGCTCGTTACACCTATATAAAGCATTGAATTATTTTCATTTGTTAAAATATATACATATCCTTTTTTTGACATATCTCCCTCATAGACCCTGAAATGAATTCAGGGTGACGATCTGTGAAACGATCTATTCCACAACACCTTTCTCTTTCAAATACTTAACGATCTCTCGCAATCCATCAAAATCAGAATCTTTTGCGGGTACAAAACCTGTTAACAATGGATTTATAGTTTTTAATATTTGTTCCCCATTTTTATCCAATTTTATTTCGAGCAGTGCTTTTTTTATCTTTGCAACGATCTCTTTATCTAAACCATTTCTTGAAACTATAATATGCTCAGGTATGGAATCAAACTCAACTAAACTTCGCAAACCTTTATCTTTATATTTTAAATATGACTCATATTTCACTGCTCCGGCATCAAAATCACCTGAGAGCACTGCTAAGCAAACATTATCATGATTATTTAAGAATTTGTAAGTTTTTAAATTAGGAATCTTTGTACTATTTTTAAGGATATAATTCATTTGCATCAAGTATCCCATTGCAGCTTTTTTATTAACAAATGCTAAGTTACAATTGATTATATCTTCAACTGTATTAATACTGCTGTTTTCAAGTGTTATAATATTTCCTTTTAAAAATGGAGAACCACTTGTTTCAAAAATTGCAAATATATCTTTTTTACCATATTTATCAACAAGATATATATATGCATATGGTGCTAATACTGCGATATCGACTGTACCGTCATTAATTGCTTGTATATGATCATCAATATCCAAACCAATTTTTATGCTTATCGGGAACCCAATTTTTTTACTTAAATAATCCATCAAAGGAATATATTTTTCTGTCATTTGATCATAACTATCACAAGGATGAAGCCCAAATGTTATTTTGTTTTGTGGGAATAGTCGGATTGATAAAATGAATATAAGAAGTAATAGATATGCCCTTTTTAAAATTGTCATCAATTCCTCCTCTTATGCTGTCATTGCGAACACCTGTAAGGGGTGTGGCAATCTATCCTCATTGTCATGCAGAACTTGTACCCCGTCATGCTGAACTTGTTTCAGTATCTATCTTTAATCCTTTTTAGACCCTGAAATAAATTCAGGGTGACGATTCTTATTTTTGTCATGCTGAACTTGTACCCCGTCATGCTGAACTTGTTTCAGTATCTATCTTTTAATCCTTTTTAGACCCTGAAATACTGAAATGAATTCAGCATAAATCAAGTTCAGGGTGACGAACGATCCACTATTCATCATCTCTTATTGGTAAACTAAAGAAAAAAGTAGTACCTTCACCTTTCCCTTCTGATTCTGCCCAAATTTTACCGTGATGAAGTTCCATGATCTTTTTACAAAAAGTAAGACCCATCCCGGTTCCTTCAGCCTCTGTTTCTTTCAATCTTTCACCCGGCATAAATATTCTTTCGATATAATCAGTTTTAATACCTATACCATCGTCTTTAATATAAAATCCTTTGTTAGGCTTATAACCTATTTCTATATTAATTCCATTATAATTGATAGCATTTAGCACTAGATTTCTAAATACAAGGTAAATTCTTTGCCTGTCACCGAAGATTTTTGGGATTTCAGGGAAAGTTTTTACAACAATTGTAACTTTACGACCGGAAATAATCTCAATTTCTTCCTTTAGCTTAATGATCATCAATTGAGTATCAAATTTTTCGTGAGGATATTTTATGGTATTTAACCTTGAAATATCTAAAATAGAATTTATCAATTTTTTCATACTTAAAGCATTGCTTTTAATCCGTTGAAGATAATATCTAAAAGTTTCATCAATGTCATCTGTAATATTATCTAATATAAGAGTACTAAAACCTTCCATTGTTACTAAAGGTGTTTGTAATTCATGCGCCACAATATGAAGCATCTCTTTTAGATCATTGTTTGCACTTTCAATTTCATTTTCGATTTTTTTCTTTTCCGATATATCTTGAATAATACCTCTTAGTACTTTTTTTGAAGTTTTTTCGTCTATTATTGATTTTCCGATTACACGAATATTCTTTGTTATTGATCTTGTAAATTGATCGATCACAAAACATTCATCATCAAAATGTATGTTTTCATTAGTACTAAGACTTTCTCTTAATATTTTATTATAATTCATTGTAACTTTTGATAATTCTTTTGTACTAATAATTCCGTTATTTTTAAATGGTAATTTAACTATAGAAAAAAATTCAGGAGATACTTTCATATTCCTTTCTTCAAAGTCAAACTCCCAAGATCCCATGAGAGCAATTTCCTGAGCTTGTTGAAGTAAGTTATGATTACGAACTAAGTTATCTTCTGTTGATTTTCTTCTTTCTACTTCTTGAACAAGTTCATCTAACAGATTATCTAATTCTTCCTGGTGATTATTAAAGTCAATCGCAATCCTGTTTTTTTTAATTGTTACAAAAATCATATATGCAAATGCTAAGGTGGTAAATAAAATCATTATTATAATTATTATTATATATTCTCGTACATTTGTTAGGGAATTTTCAAGATCAATAACTAATTGAAGTCTCATTTTTTTATTAAATAAATATTCTATATCCTTTGTAATTGTGAGAGTATTTTTAAATTTAAGTTGTTCATTATGAATGTTTATTAGTATAAATCCGTTATCAGCTGTTAGGGTTAAATCTCCCAAGTGATTTTTATGAGATTCATACCAGCTAGTAATAAAATATTCAATTTGGCTATAATTATTGTTTTGCATATTAGCTTTGATGATCTTCTGTAAAAACTCAACACTATTTTTTGATTCTTGCTTTTGTGCATTAATGGCATTCGCTGTATGTTTGTTTATAATAATAAAATATACAATAACTTCTAATACGATAAATAAAGAAAATAAAATCCAATATTGCTTACTTTGAGTATTTTTTTTGATTATTTCACTTTTTGTTTTTTCAACCATAATTGCATCCTGTTTAAACGCTTTTTTGCTGAACGCATTCCTGCGTTACTACCTCTATAATACCGTCATTGCGAACACCTGTAGGTGTGTGGCAATCTTTTGCTCTGTTATGCTTAATGTATTTGTTTTTGTCATCCTGAATTTATTTCAGGATCTATCTTTTTATCTTTTTAGACCCTGAAATAAATTCAGGGTGACGACCGTTGGGTTTTTTTAATCCGTTTAGGGGACGAAAAGAAATCGTCCCCTACGAACCACTATTTTACTGTGAAATAAATTGTCATTCCTTCTCCCCTTCCTTCTGATTCTGCCCAGATGTTTCCTTTATGCATCTCAATAACTTTTTGGCAGAATGTAAGTCCCATTCCTGTTCCTTCTGTTTTTATATCATTGATCCTTTCACCAGGTTTAAATATTCTTTCAAGATGATCCTTATTTATCCCAATACCATCATCTTTAACAAAATACCCTTTTTCGTTCTCATAACCAATAGAAATATTCTTTGCTTTATAATTTATTGAATTTGAAATTAAATTTCTAAGAACAATTAACAACCTTTGCTTATCTCCAAACGTTTTTGGTATATTTTCTTTATCAAGAATAAATAACTCAACATTTGACTCTTGCAGACTTATCTCAAGTTCTTTTTTAACAATACTTATAACTTTAACCATATCAACTTCTTCAAAAGGATTCTCAACAGAACTCAACCTTGAAATACTTAAAAGACTGTTGATCAATTTTCTCATACTTGAAGTATTCGATAATATTCTTTTTAAGAAATATTGCCCTTTATCATCAAGAACCTCACTATATTCCTCAAGCATCATAGAAGCAAAACCTTCCATTGATACAAGAGGCATTTGAAGGTCATGCGAAGCAACATACATCATATTCTTCAGATTATTATTAGTGTTCATTATCTCTATCTCGATCTCTTTACTTTCTGTAATATCTTGAATCACTCCCTGAATTGTTGAAGGTTGATCATTTTCTTCAATGAGTTGTGCAATACTTCTAAATATTTTGTTCCTTTTCCCATTTTCAGATTTAATATAATATTCGCTATCAAAAGAATACCCATTTCTAAGCAGTCTTAAAATATCACGGATCATTTTTTTCGGAGTTACTAATATCCCTAGAAGTTCTTTTAAAGCTATTTGATTATTATTATCTGGTTTAAGACCTGTCAAAACATAAAATTCATCAGATCCTTTCAAGATATTATTTTTAAAATCCAGTTCCCAATTTCCGATTTTACCCATTTCCTGGGCTTTTTTAAGATTATATTGATTGTTTCTCAATTCTTTTTCAACTTTTTTTATCGAAGTAATATCTATAACAGAAGCAAGTTGCTCAGATGTTTCACCAAGTACTCTAACGGTTAAAAGAACATTTCTAAAGCTACCATCTTTCCTTTTAAGCTCAAATTCATACTCATTAGGTGCAGCGTCAGCATCTTCTTTTCTTTTGTTATCATAGTCTAAAATTCTTTCAAGGTCATGATCTGAAATAATATCCTGCCATTTCATTTTACCATTAACTTCTTCTTCTGAAAATCCTGTTAATTCACAAAATCTACCATTACAATCAGAAATGTAATCTGTGGGAGAAACGGTACAAATTGCAGTAGTATTAACCTCGAAAAGATCTTTGAATTTTTGTGAACTTTTATCAAGTTCTTCTGTACTTGCCCTTAATTTCTCAAGAAAAGCTAATTTAGTTTTATAAATGATCCTCTTTTTCATCAAATAAAATATTATTATTATCAAAATAGTAAAAGTGATCAAAAGCAATCCTGCTATTCCATAAGTGTACATTGAGTTGATTATATAAGGTTTTGCCAATTCGTAATATGATAATGAATTAATTATCATCCAGGTATTCTTATCTAACTCCAAAGGATAAAAAGCACATAATTTTTTATCCTTCTCCCATACATTATCAAGCCACCATGCATATTCAAAAATTCCCGTTCCTTTTTCACCTTTTTGTAAAATATTTATGAAGTTAGTATAATCTTCACCTTCTATATTTTTATTCGGATTTTTTGAAAGAAACCTCGCATTCTTACCTATAGCTCTCTTTGAATCATGATAAACTATCATTCCTGATTGATCCATTATAAAGCAATTCGATTTATAATCAAACATAGACGCTGGGAAAACGTAATTTTCAAGATAATTTAAGTTGATTTCTATTCTTAGAATACCAAGGAATTGATCATCCTCGAAGAATTTATTGTCAATAGCAATGATTGGGTCATTATTCTTTGAAAATAACATCTTAGAGATGGTATTTCTATTATCAGAACCATTATTATTAAGATCTATTTCATCTTCATCATCACTAACATAAACAGTTGAAGAATCACTTATTTGTGTAATTATATTACCTTCAGCATCATATAAGATAATCGAATTTATATTTTCTGAATAATTTTCAAAGAATAAAGTTAGATAATTTTCTAGATCTTCATCTTTTGTGTTTTTAATCTTCTTTTTTACCAGATCTATAAATTCTGGTTTTTCTGTCAATTTATTTAACTGAGATATTCCTTCATCAAAATGGGATTTTATATTTATTGAAATATTTTCTGAAAGAACTAATAATTCATTGAAAGCTTTCTCAACTACTTCCTCATGAAATATTTCCTGATTTTTCCAGGAAGCATAAATAATAATTCCTATTATCTCTATTGCAAATATGATTAAATACAAAAAATAATTCTTATTCGGTTTATAATTTTCATCGACTATATCATTATTCGTATTATTTTTCTTCATAATCACCTTCTATATTCTATATTATTTTTTTGTCATGCTGAACTTGTTTCAATATCTATCTTTTAATCGTTTAGACCCTGAAATACTGAAATAAATTCAGCATAAATCAAGTTCAGGGGGGCTAACTAATGACCTCTATACTTTAAATTTTATCCAGATCGTAGTTCCTTTGCCTTTCCCTTCTGATTCTGCCCATATTTCACCGTGATGAAGCTCAACAACCTTTTTACAAAATGATAAACCCATTCCCACACCTTCTATTTTTACAGTTTGTAATCTTGAACCGGGTTTGAAGATATTTTCTAATTGCTCAGGTTCTATACCAACACCATCATCTTTTACATAAAAAGCTTTCTTTGATTCATCAAATCCTATCTCAATATTTTTTCCACCATATTTGATGGCATTAGATATTATATTTCTTGATAAAACTCCAATTCTGATCTTATCTCCAAATATATTAGGAATATCGTTTCTCACAATATTTACATTCTTTTCAGCGATATTTATATCTAAGGTATTTATGATACTATCAAAGACTTCATTGCATTGAATCTCCGAGAACTCATTTTTTACTGTATTCAATCTGGAAACATCCAATAATGATTTAATAAGATCCTGCATTTTCCTTGAATTAGCTTCAATTCGCTTTATCGGATAAAGTTCTTCCTCAGATAATTTATCCGAAACACTGTCTATGAACATAGTAGCAAATCCTGACATTGATACAAGTGGTGATTGAAGGTCATGTGAAGCAATATACATAAAATCTTTCAGGTCTGCATTTAACCTTTGTAATTCCTGTTTTGATCTTCTCAATTCAATATTAGAACTTATCCTAAGCATAAGTTCTTTTACATTGAAAGGTTTTGTTATAAAATCCTGTCCCCCTGCTTCAAAACCCTTTACAATAATATCTTCATCTTTATGAGCACTGAGAAATATTATTGGTACATCAGTAAATCTTGGATTGGATTTCACCTGTTTGCATACTTCATAACCATCAATAACAGGCATAGATATATCTAAAAGTATTAATTCAATATTATTGTTTTCGAGCGTTTCAATAGTTTTACGCCCGTCTTCCAAACTAATAACCTTAACATTATTATTCTTAAGTATCTCACAAATCAACATTCTATTTATCTGCTCATCCTCAACTACTAATATCGTTTCATTTATATCTTTCAACATTTAAATTCTCCCCTTTATTGTTCGGGCGTTATGAATAACGCCCCTACTTCGCGTTTCGTTTATCTGTTACTATGAACTTATTTTAAGTCATCCTGAATTTATTTCAGGATCTATCTTTAATTCTTTTTAGGTCGGAGGTAAACCCCGACCCTACTGTTTTTGTTGAACATTGGACATTCCGTGTTGGATATTGGAAATTCCTTACTTTAAGCTCCATTCATAATTGAATCTGCTATAGATTTAAACTTTAATATATTCATTGGCTTAACCATATATGCACTTACTCCCAATTTAGAAGTAACATCAATATCCTCTTGATAAACTGAGGTAGTAAGAACAATTACAGGAACATCTTTCGCCAATTCACTTTCCCTAATTAGCCTCAATACATCCAGCCCGTCTAATTTGGGCAATCTAAGATCTAATAGTATTAAATTGGGTAATTCAGGATTAATTTCATTGTTATAACTATCTGTTATCTTTCTTATCTGAAGATATTTTAGGGCATCTTCACCTGTTTCAACATGAGCAACAGAGGCAACATAATCAATATTCTTCAAACTGAATTTTGTGATCATTGCATGATCCATATTATCCTCAACCAGCAAAATTTTTAATTTTTCTTTCATATTTTTTTCCTTTCATTTTTTATTGTCATGCTGAACTTGTTTTAGTATCTATTTTTCAACTCTTCCTAGACCCTGAAATACTGAAATAAATTCAGCATAAATCAAGTTCAGGGTGACGAAAATTATTATGATCTTATTGAAAATTCGTTATTTTCTTTAGTTACCAACTCTCCATTTTCAATAAATTCATCTATTATAATTTGATATTCAAGTAAATATACTAGGTATAGTTTATTGCCTACAAACACATAATCACCTTCTCCATAGGGACCATACACCTGCTCATTTATGTTAAAGTAAATACTTTCATCAATGATATACTTAAAAACTATAATTTTACCATCCGGACTAAATGAAGGGGATACAGCGAAATCATAAGGGCCATATGTTTTCTCAGTCACTTGAACATAATATTTTTCATTCTTATAGTGAATGAATCCATACTTTTTGTTATCATTATTAAACATTGGATAGAATATCGTATTAAATCTATTCAACGAATAATATTTTTCATTTTCTATTTGAAGGTGCTCCAAACCTTTTTGTTCTTCCATGAATCTAAATGAAAAAAGATCATTTCTATTTAGGAAATGTGGATTTGTTATCGAATAATACGGACCGTATGTATTACCATCGTAATAAACACTGGTTTCATTATTGTACATATAAATTATAGCCTTCTTTCCGGTTAAATTTTTTTGATAGCTAAGTATTTCCCAATATTCATCAACAATTTCACCATCAATAGAAGTAAAAACTTGATCTTTTTTAAACATATTAGCTATACTTTTATGAGTTTTAACAAAGTTATATGAAAACCCCTCTCCGTTATTACTTACTAACAAATTAAAGGCATTATCATATAATCCAAAAACTTTAGAGCCGATCCTTACATAATATTTACTGTTTTTGTAATAAATAAATCCAAAATAATCTAACTCATTTCCTATTGATACTTCCGTGATCTGCTCATAAGGTCCATATATATTATCATTTATGTTTAAAAATTCGGAGTTGTCTTTTTCAAAGACAAAACAAATATTCTCTCCATTTGGACTTATCTTTTGACTTTTCGTCAAATTAAATGGTCCATATTTCTTATTGTTTTTTATTACAAAGTGAAAACCACCTTTTACGTACGTAAACATGAATGATTTCTCTGAGATATCATGCTTGACAAACTCAACATCCTTATAAACACCAATATTCCTTAGGATAACTAAGTATTCCTCAAATCCATCTCTTACATAATTTACATAGATAAAATCTTTCTTCACAGAAAAATACGGTGATCCTATCGACTCATAAGGGCCGAATGCTTTATCATTGAATTGTATGTAATTACCAACTTCAGTGCTAAATTTAAATGAAGACATTTTAAAATCAGTGTTATAATTCAGCTCTTCAGTTTTTAAATAAGGTCCAAGTATCTTACCATTAATATTAGCATACATATTTGCATCTTTTTTATAGTGAAATCCAAAGAAATCATGTTCAAAATCAATTATAAGATTATCTAAGTTATCATACTCTCCGTGAACAGAAGTATTGTATCTAAAAAAATGTTTACCTCCCTCAATATAATGGATCGCGTAGAACTTGCCATCCTCTGACATTTTTACATACCTTACTTTATCAAAACCTCCGAACTTTTGTTTGTTTATATTCACAAATGTTTTAAAATAATCACGATAATTCAGATAGAAAGTTGAATTATTATTCAGCTGAAATGAATGAATTTTTCCAAAAGGACCAAATTCCTTGCCATTGATTATCAAGTATTCTTTATTATCATCTTTTATGATACCAATAACTTTTTTAAACGATGCATTATTAAATGAATATAACCTTCCATTTGGAGTAAAGGAGACATTTTCTACTACTGTATAACCACCAAAAACATCATTTTTTACTTGAGCAAAATATCGACCATTCTTTTTATAAACAAATACAAAATTATTTCCCTTAGGAGATATATAAAAAGTGCCCTCATCAAATTTTTCTTCAGAAGAATATTCACATATTCTATTTATTTTCATTTCTTATCTTCTCTTCTGTTTCGTTTCTTCTGTTTAGTCATGCTGAATTTATTTCAGTATCTATCTTTTAATCCGTTCTTAGACCCTGAAATAAATTCAGGGTGACGATCTTGATTTCATTCTTTTCCATTTTTGTGGAACGCATTACTGCGTTCCCTACGAACAAGTAATCTTAATCCACTGGTATTTTGATTGTAAATTCACTTCCTTGACCAAATTTACTTTCTACTGAGATTTCCCCATTATGAGCTTCTACAATTTTTCTAACAATTGGCAAACTTACACCTGATTTCTTTTCTCTTTCAGATTTATAATCAAAAAGTACTTTGATCTCATCTTCTGTCATGCCAATTCCACGATCTTTGATCTTAAAAACAATTTTAGAATCTTGATAATGTAAATGGAATTCAACATCTGAATTTTCGGATGAAAATTTTATCGCATTTTCCAGCAAACTAAAAATAGCGATCCTAAATTTAGTTTTATCAATATAGATTTTAATTGGAAGAATATTATCATGAAAAAATAATAAATTCACTGTTTTCTTGACATACCATTCTTTTACATCTTTAAAACATTCGTTTACATATTCAAGTAAGTTCACTTTCGAATAATTTAATTTCAAATCACCCGAAGTAATATCTGTCACATTTATAAGTTTTGTAAATATATCAAGCATATTTTTTGATGTATTTACCATCTTCTCTAATATTTTTATCTTATCACTATCGGTTTCGGGATCCATCTTGTTTATCAAAATATTTGAATTACTTAAGACAATCTGGGCTGAATTTTTAAAGTCATTCATAGCGATTTCCATAAATTGACTTTTTGTATTATTCAATTCCTCAAGTTCTGCTTTCTGATCCGTTACAATAGAATACAGATTTTTTAGTTCATTGTTTGCTTCTTCTATCTTTTCAGCTTTTTCTATCACCACGTCTTTCAAATTTTTCAATTTTAATACATTCTCGATCCTTAATACAAATTCATCAGGAATAACTGGTTTATTTACAAATTCTATAATTCCTGAGCGTAAAGCATCTTTTCTCATCTCTTCATCTACATATCCGGTCAGCATTATTGTAGGAATATCCTTTGTATCTTCTCTCTCTTGTAATTTTTGCAATAATTCTATTCCACTCATCCCAGGCATCTTTCCATCACTGACAACAAGATCAAATTTATGTTGGTCAACCATTTTCAATGCTTCATCTCCGCTATTTGCAAAAAACAATTCCCAATCACTTCTCTGAGTATGAAAGATCCTTTTGATGCCATTCAAAACAGGTTGCTCGTCATCAACGAATAATATCTTTGCATTTTTTTCCATCTTTTTACCTCTATCCTATATGTTTTTATTCTTCTATTGGTAATTTTATTATAAATGTGGTACCGATACCTTCTTCTGTATCAATATCAATACTTCCATTATGTTTATTAACGATTATATCGTAACTTATCGCCAAACCTTGCCCAGTTCCTTTCCCCACTTCTTTAGTCGTAAAAAAGGGTTGGAATATTTTTTCTTTGAGATCTTGAGGTATCCCACCTCCTGTATCTCCAATTTTTATGTAAATATTTTTATCTTTTACGAAAGTTGATATTTTAATTATACCTTTATCTCCTTTTTCTGCTATCGCGTCTGATGCATTCGTTATCATATTGAGAATAACTTGGTTTATATCACCTAAATGACATTTTAATTCAGGTAATTTTTCGTCCAGATCAGTTTCTACTTCAGATGTGTACTTCCATACATTTCTTGTTATCGTAATTGTAGATTTGATCGCTTTATTTAGGTTTGCATACTGCTTATCTGACTTCCCTGGATGAGAAAAATTCTTCATTGCTGCAACTATTTCTCTGACTATTTTTAAACCATTTAAACTTTCTTCTATTGATTGTGGAATTTCTTTGGCTAAAAACTTCATATCTATTTTCTTGAAATCTTCTTTCAATTCTTCAATATTTTCCAGATCAAAAGGACCAACCATACTAAATTGTATGATTTTTTCAAGTATAGGATATATTTTTGAAAAAGAATCTTTAACAAATAAGGTATTATCCGTAAGATACTGCAGAGGAGTATTTATTTCATGAGCAATTCCTGCTGCTAAAATACCCACCCCTTCCATTTTCTGTGCATGTCTGAGTTGATTTTCCATCTGAATTCTTTCAGAAATATCTCTTTTTACAGCAACGAAATTTGCGATTAATCCTTGTTCATTTAGGACTGGAGAGATCGCTGACTCTTCTTCATAAAACGTACCATCTTTCTTTTTATTAATAAAAGCACCTTTCCAAGTCTTTCCACTCTTGATAGTCTCCCAAAGATTCTTATAGAACTTTTTATCATGCCTCCCGCTATTTAAAATAGCTGGTGTGTTCCCTAAAGCTTCTTTTTTACTATATCCTGTAATCTTTTCAAAAGAGGGATTTACAAATTCTATTATTCCGAAACTATCTGTGATAACGATTGCATCAGGAGAATAATCCATAGCAATACTTAATTTTTTTCTTTCAGCATCTCCTTTTTTTCTCTCTTCCTGCATTTTCCATAGTTTATTAACATTTTCAGCAGTCTCAGGCAACTTCATAAAAGCTTGGTTTGATTTAAGAACATAGTCTGCAGCACCTGCCTTCATAAGATCCACGACAATTTCTTCGCCACCATAACTAGTCATGATTATTACTGGAATATTATTTTTTATCGATACATCCTGAAGTAATATTTTTCCATTCCCATCAGGCAAGTTCAGATCTGTAATGATAAGATCAGTATTAACAATATTATCAAATGCATCTTTAATATTATCTACTATATTCAATTGAAATTTATTACCGTGCTTAATAAAAGAACTTTCTATAAGTAAAACATGATCAGGATCGTCTTCTACAAGTAAAATTCTTATTGCTTTATTGGCCATTATTATCTCTTGTTAATTATTTTAACTTATTTAGAAATTTTTTCAGATCAAAAGGTTTTTCTAACAGATCTTCTGTATAACCGGGATTATCTTTGAATTGTAATAATTTTTCACTGCCATAACCTGACATTAAAATTACTTCAATATCATTTTTTTCATGCAAAATATAATTTTTCAAATCAAATCCATTGCCATCTTCCATCATTATATCAATCAAAGCTAAATCTATTCTACCTTTAAAATTATCTATTGTGTATTCAGCGATCTTACAATTTGGTGAATACAAAACCTCATATCCTGCCTTAAGCAACATTTCACCGATTGTTATCCTTACATCTGTATTATTATCGACTAGTAGTATAGTTTTATTAGATGTTTGAATATATTCTATAGAATTATTCTCTATTCCTTCACTTAATGCACCACTATGCTCTGGAAAAAATACTCTAAACTCAGTTCCTTTAGCAATTTCAGAATCTACTTCTATTATTGAGTTATTCTGATTTAAAATGTTATATACTGTTGACAATCCTAATCCGGTACCTTTACTTTCGGATTTGGTTGTAAAGAAAGGATCAAATATTTTTTCAAGAGTGGTTTTGTCCATACCTGTACCAGAATCTTTAATGCTTAAGCATATTAATTTTTGCCCCTCATCTAAATCTTTAAAACTTCTTAATATTTTATTCTCTACAGTTGATATTGCTACCACTAATTTCCCACCATTTAACATTGCATCTTTAGCATTGACTACTAGGTTTATAACTACTTGCTCTAAATGAATTGGGTCACAAAGTACAAATGAAGTAGTATCAGGAGATATCAATTCTAATTCTATATTCTCATCAAGGATAGCTGTAATCATATTATACATTTTTCTTATTGTGTCATTAAGATCAAGTACTACAGGTTCAAATTTATGCTTTCTACTTAGTGTAAGAAGTGATCTTGTTAATTTGGATGCACTTTGAGTAGTATTTATTATATTTTTCAATTTTTCTTTTGTTTTATTTGAAAGATTTTCTTCTAAAAGAGATAGTTGAGCAGAAACCAAAATTATCTGCAAATAATTATTGTAGTCATGAGCCACACTTCCGGATAATCTTCCTATTGCATCCATTTTTTGTGCTTGAAAAAACATTTCTTCTAATTTTTTATATGTCGAAACATCTCTGATTGTTCCTACATACTTATAATTTTCATCTTCTTTACTCTGAATCTTTGAAATATTCATTGAACATTTAATTTCGACATTTTTATTATCTATAAGATCTATTTCGAAATTTTTTATTTGTTCTCCTGAAGATAGTTTTGAATGTATTTTAGCAAAAATTTCCTTATCTTTGAAATAATAGCTTAGCAGGGATCCTTTCATTTCAAATCTGTTATAACCAAGTATATTTCCTACTGAAGGTGTTATATTTATTATCTGACCAAGATTAGTTATCTCAAAATAAATATCTTGAATACTTTCAAACATCATTCGATATTCTCTTTCACTTGATATCAAAGCCTCTTTTAATATTTTTCCTTCTAATATTTTAGTATATCTTAAATAAATCTTCACAATTTTATCATAAAGGGTCTTATAATCTTTAAATTTTGGGAAAAAGTCCATAGCTCCTAATTTCATAGCTTGTACAGCTGTTTCTACCAAAGTATCCGCTGTTAAAAATATTACTGCAAAATTATCAATTTTATCTGACAACCTTTCCATGATCTCGAAACCGTCTAAGCTAGGCAACTTATAATCCAGTAGAACAACGTTAACATCGTTGTTACTATCTATCAGATACTCGTATGCATCTACCCCATCACTTATGATCTTCAGATCAATATTCTCAAAATCTAAAGCTTTTGATATCAAATAAATATCATCCTCGCTATCTTCTACGAGTAGAACCTTAAGTTGATTGTTATCTAATCTATTCACAACGATTCTCCATGGTGGTTACATAATGTTTGTATGAAAAAAATATTAATTTTTTATCTTTTAATAATATAAGTGAACTAACTATGCTGTGCAATATTTTAATTCATTAGTTTTGTCAATATGCTATTGTAATAATGAAATATGCGATCTATTAAACGCTTTTTTGATCTTGTGTGCTTTAGCTGTACTTAATTTTCTTGAAGGAAGTGTTTTTATATTTGTATCTTCCTTTTTACTAAAGTAAGCAGCTGATAAATTCATACTTCCTACCAGTATTGCTACGACCAGTAAGATTCTAATAATTTGCTTTTCCATTTTTTCCCCTTATTTGGTTCAATTGATTTATTTAATCTGATTATGAAAGGGAAGTAATTACCCTTACTTCTCCTTTTGCTGCTAACTTTAAATTTATTCCATTTTTCACTAGTCATTTGAGTATCGAGTTAAATTTATTGTGTCTTTATACATTCCTGTTTGTGCCGATTTGTTTTTATATACTTCCGTTTTCACTTGTTCTTATTCTATTATATTGCAAACACTATGCCAACAAATACTCAACCGATGTTTTAAACATAAATATTGACTATCTAACTACAATACTTATATGTTTCACAGTGAACACATAGAACATTCTTTTATTCTTATCAGTACTATTTTTATTACAACTTGCATATTTTTATTACGTCATGTATATTTTCAGCAGTAAAATAAATTGTGGAGTAATAATGATAAATTTTTGTTTTGTTTTTAATAGCAAAGAAAATACTAAGAGATATCCTGAACTTATTGAGATCATTAAATCATCAAAGTTGAAAAAGAATGATTATGAAATATTTGATTCAGTTATGATAGAAAGCAAACCTATTAACTGGAGTACATATAATGTATTATTTATTCATTATACTGATCTGCAAAAATATGAAGAAGAATTTTATGAATCTGTAGAAAACTATAAAGGTAAGATCGTATATTTTTCAGGTGGTGTTTATAATTTTAAGGAGATCTCTGACAATGAGTTTTCTTTGAATTATACTTATATGATTAAAGGCTTGAATGAATTTTTAAAACTGTATAATAAAAAAGAAAAAACTGATTACTCTATTTTTAAAAATATGATCATCAATAAAAATGATCACAATGCAATTATCCAAAGCAGTCAACGTCATAAAAAACTTGATCAATCAAACTATCAAAAAATAATTGATTACCTCTTACAGAACACTGGTGATAATAATATTTTATTTGTTGATGATGATATTTCAAATGAGCAATTAGAGACTTCAAACAATAGATTGTTCATAGCCAACAACTACAATTCCGCTACTGAAATAATAAAACTGCATAATATTAATGTCGCAATTTTAGATATTGAATTAGAGAATATAGAATACAGTGGTTTTGACGTGATAAAACTTGTAATGAAATCAAATAGCAATGCAAAGATAATTATGCTCTCCGGTTACGATAATTTTGATATTACTTTTAAAGCATATTTAGCAGGAGCTAAACATTTTATCTCAAAGGAAAATTTTAATTTTGAATATTTCAAACGCACGATCAACCTTATCGATATGGAAAATGCTCCATTCATTGTGGGGAAAAGTCAGAATACATTAAAAATGCATAAATATCTTACATTTTATTCTAAATTTAGAGAAGATGTTATGATCTACGGAGAAAATGGTACCGGCAAAGAATTGATCGCCAGGTCACTTTATCATATTGGCAACTTTAAAGGTAATATGATAACTAAAAATTGCTCCGGAATACCGGAGAGTCTTTTTGAAAGTGAAATGTACGGATACAAGGATGGATCTTTTACGGGTGCACTGAAAGGTGGGAAGAAAAGTCCATTTGAAGATGCAAAAGATGGCATACTGTTCTTAGATGAGATCGGCGAACTTCCGTTGAATCAGCAGGTGAAATTACTTAGAGTAATTCAGGAAAGACAAGTAACTCATTTAGGTTCAAGTGCTTCAACTAAGTTTAACGCAAGATTGATCTTTGCTACAAATAAAAACCTCATCAAAGAAACCAGCCTGAATAATTTCAGGATCGACCTTTACTACCGTATTTCTGGAGCTGTTATAAATGTGCCTCCGCTCAGAGAAAGAAAAGAAGATCTTGAATTATTGATAGCATTTTTTACCAGTAAATTTTTTAAAAGGAATACTGAATTTTTAAAAATAGCACCATCAGTATCTTTACATGATAAAACAATAGAAAGATTGTTGAACTATGATTTTCCCGGTAACATTCGTCAGCTTGAGAAAATGGTCAATCAATCAATAATGAAAATGATCATTGAAAATAAAAAAATATTAACAATAGAAATTCCACAGATCATAAATCCTAATACTCCTCATGAAAACAAGTCACATATTGTAATCGAGGAGATCATTGAACTTTTAAAAACTGAAGTCTTCTCTGCTAAAGGATTGAAAAAAGAATTGAAAAAAGATGTTATTAAGTACTTGATCGGCAAAGATTCTACAAATAAAGACATTGCTAAATTATTTAACATGAATGAGCAATCAATTAGAAATCTTAGATTTGAATTGAAAATCTAGACCCTGAAATAAATTCAGGGTGACATTTGGAACAAGGTGGCTTAGGCCCCTTGCAATAGCGAGGTAACCATGGAAAAAATTAAATTACTTATTACAGATAATAACAAACAACTTTTAGACTTAAATGTTCTGCTTTTCAGCTCTGCGTTTAATGATGACATAAGATCAACTACCGATAAAGATGAAGCACTAGAATTTATAAAATCTTTTAAACCTGATGTTCTGATCACTGATATAAATTTCAACTCTGATGAAGAACCAACTGTTTCAAATTTAATGTCTATTGCAGGTGTTACTATTGCCAGATCTGCAAGAATCAACTGCCCATTTATTAAGATCATTGCAAGCAGTGGTTATCGAAATGATGATCTTATATTTCAGAAGATCTTAGAAAAAGATTGGTATGATGAATTCCATACAAAAGGTACAAACACTCTATTGGATCAATATCGTAAACTTCGAAATGAAGCGCTGGTTTTAAAAACCGGACTTATTCCAAGACTATCTAAGTTTTTTGCTCCCACTAACTACGATTGCGATATTGATAAAAGTATCTATCGTTTACTTCATACAAATTATGATCGATCAGAAAACCTTGATTTTTTAGACGGGATAATTAATAATTACAATTCTTTCAAAGATATGCTGGATGAAAAAAATAGGTCAATGCTTGAAAATTTCTTTCAAACCTATAGAGAACGAGATGTAACAGATAGTGAGAGAGAAGAGATCAAAGAATCTTTTTATTTTTCCCCGCACGAACTTCCGTATTCTAATAAATTTCCACGAAGAACGTTATACTGTGAGAGAAATATCATTTTAGGTATTTGGAATAAAATAATCAGTGAAAGTAAAGACAATTCGATAATAAGTGATGTTGGATTTTTCTACGAAAAGAATGAATATTCTTTAGATTTTAAAATAGTCCAACCAAACAAGTTCAATTTCAAAAAATTTATAAGCTCTAACAAAACTTTTTACATCTATAAAACTATCCAAAATTACGGAAACATGATCATTCAAAGTGGTGATAAAGAACTTGATATAAGAACTGGAGTCATAAGAGAGATCGATAAAGATGTGAAAGGAACAATAATCCTACTATCTCTGAAAGTAATTCCTACTGTGAAATAATAAAAAGACCCTGAAATGAATTCAGGGTGACAAACAGCAGAGAACAAGAGGCTTCAACCCCTTGTTCAAAAAAATACAATCCAGATACCTTAATAAATATCTATAACATTTTCTATTGTTTTTGACCAAGAATAATTTTTGAGAGCGTACCCAGCAGCATAAACACCTTTAGTCAATTTTGAATTATTTTCAAGTTCTTCAATCAAAGCATCTGCCAGAGCATTATGATCTTCCATTCGAACTAATTGACCAACTTTCACATTGATAAAATCAGGTAATCCACCAGCATTAGTAGCTACTACAGGAGTACCACAAGCTAGCGCTTCTATGGCGACAAGTCCGAAGGGTTCAATCCTTGAAGGAACGACAGAAACATCTGCAAGATTATATAAATCTGCAACAGAATTTTGATCCTGATGACCGAGAAAATAAATATTTTCAAGTGCCAGTGCTTTTGTTAGTGATTCCATCTGAGTTCTAAGCTCACCATCCCCTGCTAAAGCAAATTTTACACCGGGTAATTTATCAGTAACAATCCTAGCAGCATTGATCAATACATCTATTCCTTTAAAATCAGTAAATTTACCAACAAAACTTACAAGTTTATTAGGATTTCCTAAGCCGAATTTTACATAAAGATCTTCTTTGACAATCTCCTTAACTTTAAATAGATCGCTGTCAAATCCATTTGGATTTAAAACTAATTTTTCTTCAGGGATGTCATATAATTCTAAAGTATCATTATGTACTTGTTGTGAGATCGTAATTATCTTTTTTGCGTTATATGCAGCTTCAATTGCATATTTATGATATCGTTCATCATTTTTAAACCCCATCAAATCAGTTCCATGAACAGTTATAACATAAGGAACTCTTGCCTTCATCGCTGCGTAAGGTGCCACCCACATATGCTGAGCATGAATAATATCCGGTTTAAACTGATCAACTATCTCTGAAACTATTTTTATATAAGTATCTACGTATATCTTAATTTCTTCATCTGTAAGATCGTAGTATGTAACTGTACTTCTGGGATGTGTTGTAAAGCAGGGAAAATTAAACGGAATATCTGCATTCGGGTTTATTGAACTATCACAGTAAATTGTTTTACGGGTGAAGTTATAGATATTATTGTCTACGACATTATCAATATCAATAACAAAAACTTCATGACCTTTCTTAACAAGTTCATTCGCTATGTTCATAGTATAGATCCCACTTCCAGAACCTTGCAATGGAAAATGGTTTATTAATAAAACTTTCATATTAATCCCCTATATTTTGCATTGAATCAGATATATCTGAAGTCTGTTCTTTTGTTTCAGAGAATTTTTGCGTAGTTATAACAAGCCGTTCACTAAGTTTTCTTGCTAGTATCCTATATATCTTAGCAGAAAGCGCACAATCTTCTTTAAGAATAGCCTGAGCTTTTTCCTTTGTCAACACCATTATATCCACTGCTGTTGTAGTTACAACAGAGACTCTGTGTACTTGCTCAGTAAATATTGCTGTTTCGTTAAAATGTTCACCCTGCTCAAGCTTTGCTATAGTGATATATTCTCCTGTGGATGGCTGTTTCTTTGTAACTAATAGTTTTCCTCTGAGAACTATGTAAACGTTCGTATCTATCTCATCATCATGGAAAATATATTCATCTTTCTCATAATTTTTTATCTCTGCAATAAAGAATAATCTACGAAGTTCCTTTTTACTAAAACCTTTGAATAGTTCTATCTCATCAATTTTAAAATCATCCAATCCTCTTGTTTTTTCTTTGATCTTCTTAACTTCATACTGATATTTATCAAAAGAAATGACCATACCTTCAAGAATTATATTTTTCAGAGTATTACCAAAATCCCTGGTATGCTCTAAAAGTTTTCTCCAATTCTTCTGAAACTCTAAATATGCATCAAAAGTATTATTATGCGGAATGGCTTCATATCTTGCCAAATATATATTATTTATCGTTTCTTTACAAGCCTCAATATCTCCATCTGCAAGATAGTTCAAAGCAAGAATAATATTGGTCTTAAATATCTTATCTCCCAGGTCTTTTTTCATGAATTGTCCGGGATAAGGATCGAATTCTTCAGGAGTGATCATTCTCAAGTTTATTTGAGGTGACTGTGTATCGAATTTTGATTTGTCGTAGAGAAATCTGTAAATATCTTCTCTGAACCTTTTCCAAACAGGGTGTTTCTTAGGTGGTGGAAGATGTTTGATAGAAAGAGTATTGTCTAAATAAAAATTAAAACCGAACATCCTTGCATTGATTACATAATCTGTGTCTTCGCCACGTGTCATTTTGGGGTCAAATGGAACGATCCTCATCAAATTTCTGTGAATTACCATAGCACCACCAAATGCAAAAGGAGTTTTCTTTAAGCGAGGCTCATTGCCTATGATTTGATCAAAAGCTTCTCGCTTACCTCCAAATCGGTCCCAGTAAGTCATCCATGGTACAATGTTTACCTTATCGTAGTATTCATTATCTTCATTCAGGTAATAACCTGCAACTCCGTCAACTGTATTTCCATAAAATCTTCTGCCAATGAATTCTTTTGCTTTAGTAACGAATTCAGGATCTTCAAAGATCTCATCATCATCTATCAAAATTGCAACTTCTGCATCTAATATATATGGTAAGAACATACACATATTACGAATATTAGAATAGTTATTTAATGATAGAACATCTTCAATATTACTGTCTTTAAAGATCGAATTTTTTAATTTATCAAGGTTCTTATTTGTAAATAATATTGTGTCTACCTTAAGCTCAGATTTTTTTATTATAGCCTCAAGTTTATTATGTACTTCTTCATCATATTTAGGATTTGTAGCTACTCCAATTATTATTAGAGTAAAATTTTTATCTTCTAAAATTTTAATTGAATCTAAGGTTCTTTTTATAGTCCCTTCTTCATTCAGAGGAGTTGGATGGTCAAAAACTGAATCTCCATGGTTCCAATCAACATCACTACCTGACCAATAAGAAGGTATTACCATATATGTTCTCATAATGTATCTCCGTTTTATTTTTGTAACAGTCACACAGAGTTTATCGAAGTGTAGACTTTTTTTATAATTAATCAGGTCTAAGTCTTCGATTAACTCAGACTGACCTTACTTGTAAGTTCTTATAGCAAGTTTTTAAATTTATTCCAGGCACTAATCAACCTGTGGAATTTTTCAACAGTACCATCCAACTGATTATACGACATTCTAAAAGTTTCAGGAAGAATTAAGAATCGTTTATCATTAAAGTAATTGGCAGCATAAGAACTCCCTTCAAGAATAGATCTATATCTCATTTCCTTTTCATCATTAGTAAATTCTTTGAAATAGAACTCGGATTGTACCCAATTGTAGAATGGATTTCTTATAAGCCAGCCCATACATGCGTAATAAAATCTCGATACATTATTCTTGTTATTGATTTTAGGTTTTGAAGGAAAATTTCCATAGCAATTATGAAATATCAACAGATCAATATCTATACACTTTCCACCTAGACTTTCCACTATAGGTCCAAATAGAGTATCTTCTCCTCTTCCTAGATAACATTCATTCTCAACTACAAGAGTTTCTGAGAAAAATGGAGCTAGAAACCTAAAATTCTGAAGATTTATAGCTAGATTTCCACCGAGTATCTTTTTTGTTTTTTTTATATTTTTCCCATATTCTGGAGCAATTACAGGCATATCATTGGTAGTGATCCTGCTATATTGATCTTCTTTTTGTATTCCGTGAAGAAGATCGTAGAGATGTGGAAAATCAATTCTTGGGATTATATAATATCCTGTATAATCACTCGTTGAAGCAACGGTATGGTCTTCTATGCTTAATGCTCTTAAATGATTTCCCACATAGTCAATTTCTTCAAATTTACTTTCTTTTTCATTAAATTCTGTCAGTATTTTTGGGAAGACATCTGAATCAAAAAAGAATAAGTAATCATGATCGTTTAGAAGTGCAGTGGTCATTACATAATTTCTGCTGGTTCCGTACGAAACTTTGCCATATTTCTTATTCAAGGGAGTTTCAAGTATTGATGCCACATCGTTATGCTCCATCCCAAGATTCAATAATGGTTTTTCCATTAGATCATATTCGCCACGTCTGACCAAATGAACCGGACAATACGTAGTTAATTCTTTTAATACTTTATTATCAACCTCATCGTTGTAACAAATTATTAACTCATGTATTGTATGACCATATTTTATTGCATTATTTAAAAAATCAATAATTGGAGAACTACTTAATAGATCATGAGTAATAATTCCAAATGCTATTCGTTTATTATGCATTCTTCATCCAAAGATGTGTTAATATTTACGGTTTGACAACTAGCAGTGAAAAAACATTTCTGCTATAGTTAGATACGAATATTTATTTAAAAAGTCAAGGAAAATAAGCTCAATTAATAAAACTCATTGTTCGCCAATTGAGATTGTCCTTCGATTTATTCTTTAGTTTCCCGATCTTTCCCAGAGAATCAAGTATTTCTCCTAATCTGTTCACATTTAATGGTTTTACGAAATACTCAATTATTCCTAACTCAATAGCTTGTCTTACATCTGAATCATTTCTTGAAGTAGTTAAAACAACTACAGGTATATCTCTTAATACTTCATGATTCCGGATCTCTTTTAAAACTTCAAAACCATCAATTTCAGGTAAATTCAGATCTAAAATAGTAAGATTCGGTAGAACTTCTGCAGATGCTTGGTCATTGAACAAATAATTAAGTGCTTTTCCACCATCGATTACATGATCAACTGATGATATTTGATTTAACTTCTTTAAAGCCATTTTAGCTATGAATGCATGATCGGGATTATCTTCAACCAGCAGTACCTTAAACTCTTTATCCATATTCATAGTTTTCACCTATTTTTATTTTGTAAATTTCATACAGAGCATAGTTCCTTTATCTTTACCCTCAGATTCTGCCCATATTTTTCCATTGTGAAGTTCTACTACCTTTTTACAGAATGATAATCCCATCCCAACGCCTTCATTTTTTACAATTTGCAATCTAGAACCCGGTTTGAAAACATTCTCTAATTGTTCAGGGTCAATACCTACACCATCATCTTTTATATAGAAATAATTTTTTGAATAGTCGAACCCTATCTCTATATTTTTTGCACCATATTTAATTGCATTGGAGATAATATTCCTCGCAAGTGTCTCTAGCCTGATCTTATCTCCATGCATATTTGGCAACTCTTTCCTGACAATATTAACATTCTTCTCAGCAATATTTACATCCAAAGTACTTATAATATTATCAAGTACTTCATTTAAATTTAATTCTACAAATTCTTTTTTTACTGTGTTTAATCTGGAAACATCCAATAATGATTTAATTAAATCTTGCATCTTCTTTGAATTTGCTTCTATCCTTTTTATTGGAAAAAGCTCTTCATCTGTTAATTTATCAGAAATACTTTCAATGAATATACCCGCAAAACCTGACATTGACACTAATGGAGATTGAAGATCATGTGATGCAATATACATAAAGTCTTGCAGGTCTTGATTAACTTCGTTCAGTTTTTCATTTGATTTATTTGATTCCTTAACGGATTCTAAAAGATCTTGACGGATAACAGAATATTTATGATCCATTTCACCAAGAAGCTTGTATGATATCAAAAATATTATTGAACCAATTATTAGAAATAAAATAATTACTTTTAGTCTTAAGTCATTAATACTTGTCATATCATCCGTTAAGCTATATAGCACCAGGGTTGCACCAACTTCTTTACCACTTACATCAGTTAAAGGAGTCATTGTTGTGAATAATGAATTTTTATCTGAATGAATTTCAAATTGTTCTTCTCTATGATGTTCGACAATTTGTGATTTATCATACGGACTTATGCTTGTCAAAGCATCAATCATATACTCAGGAATGTTTTTTATTGATGAGCTGATAATGGCTACGTTATCAAATTGATCCCAATCTCCAGATCTGTTTAGAACTTTTAAACCATTTTCCCAATTTTCTCTAATCAAGTGTTCTTTGTCAATAAAGAAAATTAAATCCAAATTTATAATATGAGCTATTTCCGATGTTAAATTTTCGATTTCTTCACCTAATTCAATATATCCTTCGAGTTTTCCATTAATTATCCAAGGTTTTACTACTCTAAGCGTAAAAGTACCTAAAGGTCCTAGTTCGATACCGCTTGAAATTTCACCGGTTTTATATGCCTCCTCCATTGTAAATCTTGTAATGATATCTCCATATTTTTCCGGATTATGAATTCTTATAAAATTAACTTTGTCTTTTTGATGAAAATAGAAGTGTGTGATATCATATTTTTCTTTAATGTTACTAAATATTTCTTCACACGATTTTATGAGATCTTTTCTATTTTTCTTCATCCATATCTTTTGCAGCTCTTTATTAGATTCAATAAAATGAATCAAACCGTCGATTTTTATAGTTTCACTTGCAATCTTAACATCAAATAATTCCAATAATTCTTTGTTTTTTTGATTTGATTTTACTAAAAGTTCTTTTTTCCAAAATATCCCTGTAGAAATATATAGTGTCGTTATAACGAATATTATCGTAATTGAAAAAAGTAATAAAATCGGTTTTCTTATTTTGAATTTTTCTTCACGCTTTTTCATTTCTATACCTTTAATTTTATAATTCATTACATTTTGATTGCCTTACTCTACCAATTACAATATTTATGCCAACTATTTTTATTCTGAATTTCAAGGCTAGTAAATGATTTTGTAAATAAATTTGGAAGTTCCATTGTAATATTAATAGTACAATGACAACATTAATCTAAAAATTGATATTTAAATGTGTGGGTTTTTATATGACAAAATAAAATTCAGTTGCTTTTTACATTCCTTTATAAAATTTTGCCCTACATTCAGGACAAACACTATGACTAAAATCTATCTTTGTATTTTTTGAGAACTTCTGATTAAACATTCGCCATAAACCTTTGGTGTCTCTTACTTTCATACAATGAGAACATATCGGAATGATTTTTTTCTCTAGGTTTCTATATTTCTCTGTAATCATGATACTTAATGCCCTCCTTTATTCATTTAAAGAATAAAACTCATTGTTCTCCAATTGAGATTATCCATATTTTTATTTTCGAGATTCCCTATACAATCAATTGAATCCAAAATTTCTGATAATCTTTTTAAATCTATTGGTTTTATGAAATATTCAATAACACCTAGCTCTAAAGCTTTCCTCACGTCAGATTCATTTTTAGATGTTGTTAATATTACAACCGGCAATCCATTCATTTTTTTATCATTTCTTATTTCTTTTAGAACTTGAAATCCATCAATCTCAGGCATATTAAGATCAAGGATTGTAAGATTCGGTAACTTTCTTGCTGAAGTTTGAGAATCAAATAAATAATTAAGTGCCTTTTTACCATTATCTACATGTTTAATTTTTGAAATTTTATTGATTTTTTTTAAAGCCATTTTCGCAATTATTGCGTGATCATGATTATCTTCAACTAACAATACCTTAAATTCACTTTTGTTTTCCATTTTACACCCAACTTTTAATTAAGAAGACAAAGCACTACATTAAATAGTTCTGGGGGAGAGTTTTTTTAATGTAGTACCTTTTCTAGTTAAGAGCTTGTAACTGTTTTGTATACTTTAAATATTATGTTCTAAATTCTTCCTCGTAAGTAATCTTAACTTGATTCAGGTATTCATTATCCATGTATAGACTTACAATATTATCTGCCCATTTAAACAATAATGAATGTAAGTCAGCAGTTTTGCTTTTATTGACATATGAAGAAATGATTGTTTTTTCTTCGTTACTGCCAAGCTCTAAAACCGCTGACACTTTATTACCTTCAGATATGATGCAACATTCCTTACCTGAAAGTTCAAATTTTTTCCATATAAAATTTTCTCCCGAGTCAAAGACTCCGGAATTAGTATCTTTGTTAAACCATACAGCTACACTTCCGTATGTATTAAATGAACTCCTCATCATTTTTTACCTTTTAGTACCATTTTATATTTAAGGTTGAAGCCCTGTCAAGCAGGGCTAATTATTTTTGTTTTACATAGTTATAGAAATAAATTCTAAGTTCTACTCGGAGGTGGTGGTGGTGGTAAAGGATCATTTCCTGTGTACACCCAATCTGCTCCAACCCACACCCATCCATTCTGGTTCTGGTTCTGATTTCCTTCAGCATTTAACTGTCCTACAAACAAAGCAACTGTAATCATTATCATTGCAATAAACTTTTTCATCTTCATCTCCTTTGTTTTACATTTCGAATCATTCAGGTTCAATCTAATCTACAAAAAACATCAAAACAACAGAGAGGAGCATTAAACACATATTATGTGCAATTATTTTTTACAAACAACATACTAAATAACATCTATATGATTATTATTTTATATGTTACAATATTTGAAAAAAGGACTATAAAATTAAAAACATTAATCAGTGATTAATTTCTTTTATGAAAGATTTAATCTCTCTAATACTATTAACAATATCGATATCTTCTCTTTTACTCTTTAACCTATTATAAGCATTTAGCGAACAAGTAAAATTCTTTAGTGCCTTTGTATTCATACTTCTTTCTTTATATATTCTGCCTAAATACATATAAGAATCCCCTAGTATAAAGTCAATTTTAAATATCATAGCTTTTTTAATAGATCGATTAAAATATTGTACCGCTCTTTTGTAACTTTTGTTAAAAAAAAACGATCTTCCTAAAGCATTCTCAACATAGGCTAAAAACTCATCCATATTTTTATCTTTACAAACTAACCTTGATTTATTAAAAAATCTAACCGACCTATTATATCGCATTTCTTTATAATTGATATAACCTATATAAAATAAAATATTTGCATAAAAACTTGAAAAATAATCAATTCTCATCTTTCCCTTGATATATTGAAGAGCATTTATAAAATATTTATTAGCTAGTTTATATTTATCATTATTTAAATAATACATTCCCATGGAAGCATCAGCATTATACATATAACTTGGTTTTTTTAATTTATTTGAAAGCTTCTTGAGTCTATTATAATATTCACTAATGACAGAATAATCCTTTTTCATACCAGCTGTGTAAAGGTTTAAAATATCTATTAATGAATCAGCTTCATAATTAGTATATCCTAATTTGTTTGCTAATTGATTCTGCTCTAGTAATATTTTTTCTGCTTTTTTATACAAATTCAAATGATATAAAACTGTGCTCTTTAATCCAAGACCAATAACTAACTGCAATGTGTTATCTTTCTCTTTTGCATTTGAAATGAATTCATCCACAATATTTAAACCTTTTTTATACTCTCTACTATTTATTTTTTTTCGAATTAAAGTTTTATAATATAAAAATACATCTTTTTTATTTTTGCTTTTCAAAAAAGCATTTGATGCATATACGAAATATTGGTCAGCCTTAATTTTTTTAGCCTTTGTATGATATATCATTCCTAAATAATGATAGGATTCTCCCAATTCGTGGTATAAATTATTGTTATTCGCAATTTCAATATTATTTTCTAATAATTGTTGTGATGTATCAAAATCATCTATATGGTAATATATTTTCCCTTGTTTTAAATTCACTTGTGATCTTAACTTTGCACTATCTTTTATATCATTACAAGTCAACAGGATTTTATGATAAATATTTATTGCTGTATCAAAATCAAAATCTATTTGTGCCTTGTCACCATACTCTTCGATCTCTGAAAGTGTCTCCAATAAAAGTTTGTTTTGTTTGCTCGGAAGAGATGCTGTTTTCCAGAAATCCGTGAACCTTATGATATTATCCAAATCCTTAATAAAACTATCAACAAATATCGGTGGAATAATAATATTTTCAGAATATAATTCTCCTCCTGAATTTACATTTTTTTGCTCGAATACTAACTCCTTATAAATACTTTTGATAAGTTTATTATGTGAAAACAACTCAGATTCAATTTCGATATTACTTTCTGAAGTATTTAAACTCTTATTTATCGTTAGATTTGTATTGTGCTTCGAAGTAACAAAACGACTAATATTGACATCTTCCTTTTCGTTCTTTATGAGATTAGGGATATTCGTCTGTATCTCGTAATTTGCGTTTATAACTCCTTTGTCTTTTAAATTGGATAACACATAATCAATAAACAAACTTATATTCATACTATTCTTTTCAAGAGAATAACCGATAAATTTATTCTGAGATATATTATCTTCAATATTGATTTGATAAACTGAGTGAATTTGACCTTTGATGTTCACTTTGGATAGTACATTAATGTAAACACTAAAACTTTGAACCTGTTTAAATTTAGATAGATCTCTTATTTTTGTTTCAGAGTTAACCCTACTCAACTTTCTTGAGAGTAAAGTTAAACTACAATCCAGTTTAAATACTTCTTTTAGTTTCTTTAGAGTAGTTTTGGGATTATTTTGCTTAAATTTCCAAAGAGATTTTACCAATTTATCATCAAGTTTTTTAGGTTGATTGTCTTTCTTTTTCTTTCTAACAAGCCCTTCTGTCCCCTGCTGCTTAAATTGCTGGATCCAATTAGCTATAGTATTTCTACCAAGTTCATAGTATTCTGCTGCTGTTATAATATTGTGAAGCTGAGCATAACCAATTACTTCCTTTTTAAAATCTATGGTATATGATTTTTTTTTAGGCATCTACCCTACCGGTTATTCTATGAACTATTTTCTATTATAGGATTTATAATATTATATTCTAAAATATGCAAGATTATTTTACACTTATTTTGTGCATAAACGACATTATCATTTAATGATTTTGTAATTAATAATAATATTGTTTTTATTGATTAAATTCATTATTTTGCAAAGATAATATTTAACTATCCTATAGATGGTTGAATTTCTGATCCCCACTAACAATTAGGTATGTTATGATAAAACAACTGATAGTACTTCTCTTAATTTTAGTTATTTCTCTTTTCTCTGCAAAAGTTGGCAATGAAAATTTCAACGGATTTAAAACTGGGTATATGAGCATCTCCGGAAATTATTTACCCTCCGGTATTACTGGAATAAACGGTTACGTTGAAGAGTTTGGACTGGATGGATTTGATGACTTTGTCCTTACCTGGGGTATCGAATTAACCGGGAATGTTAATTCAAATGTGGGTACAGGAGTCCAATATTACACAGGTTGGGATAAAACACAGAAAGTAGTAGCTGTTCCAGATACTGCTTCTACTACAGGATTTACTGATCTGGATCGCTGCGTTGATTATAACATCACATATTATGGAATTGTCTTAAATTATCGAAGAAGTTTTACAGGTAGTATTGAATACTTTGGATCATTCAGTGCCAATTATGGAACTCTTGAGTTGGTTTTCAGTCAAGATGAAGGAGATCAAAGCTTCAGTGCAGCGGTTGGTTCTATGGATCCACCAAGTGGTCTTTTCGACTATAATAAATCATTTCACTTAGAGATGGGTCTTTGGATGTTTACAATTGATAGCGGAATGAAGTTTTACGTTACTGATAGGATGGCAATAGGTGGTAGCATTGGTTATACGTATGGTTTAGTAAATGACTCCGGTATTTTGAATTATGGATTTGAAACTATTAATGGTGTACCTGATCTTAATTTTGATGGAATGACTTATACAATTTCACTATATTATGGAAGCTAAATGATGCCTTTGACTAAAAACAATAAAAAAGTTCTACTTTGTATCCTGGATGGTTTCGGGATAGGTGATGATGGTAAATTCAATGCTATCAAAAATGCTGATACTCAAAATTTGGATTTACTTTTTAAAAAATTTCCGTCATCTCAGTTAATTTGCTCCGGACCGGACGTTGGATTACCATCAGGTACAATGGGAAATAGTGAAGTAGGTCATTTAAATATCGGTGCTGGTAGGGTTATCTACCAGGACATTTCCAGAATTGACAGATCTATAAAAGATGGTTCTTTTTTTAAAAACCAGGTTTTGAATGAAATTATTTCTGAGACAAAAGAAAAAAATACTTCTCTACATCTGCTTGGATTAGTATCTGATGGCAATGTTCATGCTTCTTTCGATCATCTGAAAGCTATCATAAAAAAATGTACTGACGAAAATCTTTCAAAAGTCTTTATTCATGTTTTTACTGATGGAAGAGATACTCCTCCTAAAAGTGGAATAAAATATGTTGATGACCTTGAGAAATTTATTAAAGATCATACCGCTAAAATTGCATCAGTTTCAGGTAGGTATTATGCAATGGATCGTGACAAAAGATGGGATAGAGTTAAATTAGCTTATAAAATGCTGACAAATACTTACGATGGAAAAGATATATCTGCTGAAGAAATTATTTCATGCTCTTACAGCAATAATATTACCGATGAATTTATTATTCCTCAAAGTGTTATAAAGAATGGTAAATCTATTGCTAATATAAAGCTTGGTGATAGTGTAATCTTTTTTAACTACAGATCTGATAGAGCAAGAGAACTATCTTTGTCATTGAACAATATGAGTGGAATTGATTTCGACACTGATGATATGGGATTAAACTTCGTAACAATGACGCAGTATCAAGAAGATTTCCCTTTTAAAGTAATTTCACAAAAGGAGCATTATAAAAACATTCTTGGAGAAATAATTTCAAAAAAAGGTTTAAACCAGCTTCGGATTGCTGAAACCGAGAAATTTGCTCATGTCACATTCTTTTTCAATGGAGGTGAAGATTCTATTTTTAAAAATGAAGATAGAATACTCGTACCATCTCCCAAGGTTGCAACTTATGACCTACAACCAGAAATGTCAGCCTATAAGGTGACCGAAAAACTTTTAGATGCTATGAAAGAGGATAAATATTCATTTATTGCATTGAATTTTGCCAATTGTGATATGGTTGGCCATACAGGTGTTTATAAAGCCGCTTTAAAAGCCGTTGAAACAATAGATGTTTGTATTGGAGAAATTTATAAAACTGCTTTAGAAATGGACTACACCATGATCATCACAGCTGACCATGGCAACGCAGAAAAAATGAAAGATGGAGAAACTCCTTTTACTGCCCATACAAAAAACAAAGTCCCATTTCTTATTGCTAATGAAGAATATAGTATAAAAGAGGGCAAATTAGCAGACATTGCTCCAACAATATTAAAACTTTTAGATATAGAAATACCAGATGAGATGACTGGAGATATTCTCATCAAATAATACTGGAGTTATATAACATGAGTGAGTTAAAAGAAATCTATTTAAGAAGAGGGAGTGTCGCACAAGATTATATCGATATCTCAAATGATATCTTTGTCGAGATAAATAATTATTTTAAGATAGTTGATTGTAATTTGAATTTTTGCAAATTATACAATTTACCTAGAGCTCAGATATTTGGATCAGAGATTACTGATATAATAAATGATAAAGATCGTACACGATTTCTTGACATAATTAGGCGTATTCAAAGAAAAAAATTTAAAGAAGGTTTAATAAAAATCGAATTAGTCGACCACAAAAAAAGAGTAACTGTTTATGCTATGAAGTATAATCCCGTTGTTGATGATAATAATGAAATCAGGGGAGTTTTTATTAAATTTTCCAATTTTGTAAAACGAACAGAAGACTCAGAAGTTAATACTTTATTTTCTTCGATATATGGCTCGATGACAAATCTGTACACAATTTACGCAACAGATACTAAACTTAGAATTAACCATGTAAATTCGTCTCTAATTAACATCCTTGGCTACGAGAGAGAAGAGATGATGAAAAAAGAAATAATTGAATTTTTAGTAAAAAACAAACAAACTGAAAAAAACATAAAAAAACTTTTTATATCATTAGAAAGTAACGGCAAGTTTGCCGGTGAAGTGTTATATAGAGCAAAAAATGGAGAAGAAATTCCTATTTATCTTGCTGTTTCCTCTCTTGTTCACAATGGAAAAGTAATTGGAAGTCTTGGTGTCGGAAGAGACATGAGAGATGAGAAAAAATTAGAGGCCGAAAATCAAGCATTTGCGTTGAAAGTACAAAGTCATTCTAAATTAGCCGAATTCGGAATGATGTTGCAAGGTGTTGCTCATAACATGAACACACCATTAACAGGCATAAAAAGCCGTGCTCAACTTGAACATGCAAAATTAGCAAAATTCAAACAAATGATAAATGAGAAGTTCGGAGAAGAAGAAGATCTAAATAAAGTAACTGACAGTATCTCCAAATTTCTAAATATGATCGATATCTCTGTAAGTAAGTTAGCTAAAATCATTAAGAATATGATGACTAAATCTAGAGATCAGCAATCATTGGTCAAAGAAAGACTTAATTTAGCAAATGTTTTGGAGCAGGAGTTGGAATTTATCATGTCTAACCAATTTTTTAAACATAAAGTTGAAAAAGACATTAAGATCCAATCAGATCTTCCACTGATATTTGGTCTTTACTCTGACTTTTCACAAAGCTTTGTAAATATTATAAAAAATGCTATCGATTCAATGTACGATTCCGATAAAAAGATACTATCAATAAAGATGTTTGTACACAATGATAATATTATGCTTAGAATTAAGGATACAGGAAAAGGTATACCTAAAGATGTTGGAGATAAGATATTTCAACCATTCTTTACGACTAAACCAAAAATTGGACATTCTCATGGAGAAGAACCTACCGGAACAGGAATTGGACTTGATAATGTTATAAGCCTTCTTAAACCATACAATGCAAAGATATCTTATGATTCTGAAGTAGGACAAGGAACAGAGTTTACTATTACAGTTCCAATAGAAGAAAATCTAAAAAATAAACACATAGAATTACAATAATAGAAAATAAATTAACACATAGAAATTAAAAAAATAGAAGATAAATTAACACATAGAGGTTAAAATGAAAAAAATAGAAGGACAATTAAACGCTTCTAAATTTAAAATTGCAATTATTGGATCAAGATTTAATGAGTTGATCACTGCAAAATTGATAGGTGGTTCAGAAGATTGTTTCTTAAGACATGAGGGAAATAAAAAAAATCTTGATCTTATCATGGTTCCTGGAGCATACGAAATTCCTTTAACTGCAAAAAAGATATGCAAGACAGGAAAATATGATGCTGTTGTTTGTCTCGGTGCTGTTATAAGAGGAAATACACCTCATTTTGATTATGTTGCAGCTGAAGTTTCTAAAGGGATTGCACATGTAGGTCTTGAATCCGAAGTTCCTGTTATTTTTGGTGTACTAACAACAGATACGATCGAACAAGCTATTGAAAGAGCAGGTACAAAATCCGGCAATAAAGGTTGGGATGCAATGTTAAGTGCTATCGAAATGGTAAACCTTTTTAAACAAATAAAATAAGTTGATAATTTTATGATAAGAATTAAATCTCCTTCCGAGATTAAAAAAATGAGAACTGCCGGGAAACTTGCAGCTGAGGTTTTACAGTATATTCAAGAATATGTGGTTGTTGGTCAAAACACAGGTGAAATTGATCGACTTTGTCATGAATTCATTGTAAATAATGGAGCTATCCCTGCCCCATTGAACTATCATGGCTTCCCAAAGAGTATTTGTACTTCTGTGAATAATATTGTATGCCACGGTATACCTGACCCAGAACAAATTCTTGAGGATGGTGATATTGTTAATGTCGATGTCACTGTTATTTTGGATGGTTATCATGGTGATACATCTAAAACTTACATGGTTGGAAATGTTAAAGAATCTACAAAACTTTTGGTTGAGCGAACTGAAAATGCAATGATGAGAGGAATTCAAGCGATCAAACCTAATTCATTTCTGTATGAAGTTGGTAAATCTATAGAAAAATATGTTAATAAATTCGGATATTCTATTGTAAGGGATTATGGAGGACATGGTATTGGAAAAGAATTTCATGAAGACCCTCACGTCTATCATTTTTATACTCCTGCCAATAGAATAAGACTTAGACCCGGCATGACATTCACAGTCGAACCGATGATCATTGAAGGTGATTATGAAGTTATCACATCTCAAACCGATGGTTGGACGGTAACAACTAAAGATAATTCGTTAACTGCTCAATTTGAACATACTGTCCTTGTAACACCAAAAGGATACGAGATATTAACTAAAGTATAACAAGTGGAAAGTGGTAAGTTCGTCACCCTGAATTTATTTCAGGGTCTAAAATTAGAGAATTAAAAGATAGATACTGAAATAAATTCAGCATGACAGTAAACATTTCAACATTATAATAAAAAAGCTAAAGGATAACTATCAAAATAAACTATCAATATATGATGGAAGAAGAACTTGAAGTAATTAAAAACCTTCCTGAAAAGCCATCTTTATTACTCCATGCATGTTGCGCTCCCTGTAGTACATATATCTTAGAGCTTCTCAGAGATCACTTTAATATAACATTATACTTCTATAACCCGAATATTTATCCTAAAGAAGAGCATGATAGAAGATTTAATGAATTAAAGCTATTTGTAGAACGACTTGATTCGAACAATAAAATAAATCTAATTGAAGAAAATTATACTCCTTTAGAATTTGCATCATGTGTATCAGGTCTTGAAGATGAAATGGAAGGTGGTGCAAGATGTTTTAAATGCTATGACTTAAGACTTTCCAGGACTGCTGTTAGAGCAAGTGAAGAAAAATTTGACTATTTTTGTACTACTTTATCAATCAGCCCTCATAAGAATGCAGAAAAAATTAACGAGATCGGAAAAGAATTAGCAAACATATACGATGTTAAATTTCTCTTCTCAAATTTTAAGAAGAAAAATGGATTTAAAAGATCATTAGAACTAAGCAAGGACTTTGATCTTTATAGACAAGAATATTGCGGTTGTGAGTATTCTATGAGAGATCGTTTGCCAGAATAAAAAATTCCCTCCAATGAAAAACAATAAATTAATTACGATCGAAAAAGCTGCTGAATTACTTAGTGTCTCTACTGCTACAATTCGTAATTGGATCAACTCCGGACTTCTGATCAAAAAGGATAGTGGAGTTAGTAATAAATCAGCTGAATTGCTATTAAAGAATATAAACTCCGGAAAAATAGAAAAACTAAATTCTAGAGCAAATAAAAAAAATTCATCTAATAATTTTATCCCTGTTGAGCTATCCATCGGTAAATATTCTGAGAAAGATATTAATTCTATCGTTCAAGATTTTTTCAACTCGAAACTTACCATCGATAAATTTATGGATGAATATCTAGATAAAATAAAAGATGTGGTTTTAGATTTGAAAATCGATCCTGAGATTTTATATCAGTCTTTAAGAAGCGAAGGAATAAAGTCGAAAGAGGGTTCATATTATACTCCCGATGACATTGTAAGTGATATTATCAATGACCTTAAAATATCCAAAGATTTTAAAGTTTATGACCCTTGTTGTGGCACTGGTCAATTTCTGAAAAAGGTATCCGAAAAATATAATGATATAAATATATACGGAAAAGATATTGATCCTACAGCTATTAAAATAGTTGATTATCACTTATCTGAAGATAAAAGTAACAAATATTCATTTGAGCATACTGATTCTCTCTTAGTAAATGAAGAAAATATATTTGAGATCATTATTACAAATCCCCCTTGGGGTGCTCATTATTCAAAACCTGATAGAAAATTACTAGATACAATATTTCCAGAAGCAACTTCAGGAGATTCACTGGAATACTTCTTACTTAAAGGATATCATTCACTAAAAAATAATGGAGTTATGTCTTTTGTGCTTCCTGAATCATTTCTCTATGTTAAAAGATTTTCAAATATCAGAAATTTTTTCTTGATTAATTCTAAAATATTGAAGATCAAGACCTACGGCAGAAAATTTGCAAAAGTTTTCTCTGATATAATACGAATCGATATTCATAAATCTAAAGTTAGTCGCAATCACAAAATAACTATCAATGCTGATCAGAAAATAAAACAAAGTTATTTCCTTGATGAGTTTGACTATAGATTTAATATAAACTCTACGGAAAAAGAACGGGCTATATTAGACAACATATTCTCTATGCCACATATTACTTTGAAAGATAATGCCAAATGGAGTTTAGGTGTTGTTACAGGTAGTAATGCTGAGTTTGTCCGCCCTGAAAAAACGAAAGTACACACTCTCCCAATTATCACAGGAAAAAATATTGATTACTTTGCGATCATAGGTAATATAAAATATTTATCTAATAACATCGACAAGCTTCAACAAGTACCCAAAAACAATATATATGATGCTCCCGAAAAACTTATATATAAATTCATCTCAAATAAATTAGTTTTTGCCTATGACAACACTGGTAAATTTACGCTAAACAGTGCTAATGTACTTATACCTGAACTAAAGGATTATCCAATTAAAGTTGTCATGGCAATACTAAACTCTGACCTTATAAATTTTATTTATCAAAAGAAATTTAAAAGCTTAAAAGTTCTAAGATCAAATTTAGAAAGACTTACATTTCCAAAAAATCCTGATAAGAAAATTATAAAAGATATTGAGGGCAATGTTGATCAGATTTTAAATGGTAAAAAGGTTTCTAAAAATATTCTTAACAATTTAGTAAATAGATTATATGGAATTTTACGCTTTTAAATATTTCATATGATGGATCGTAAAACCTTCCTTTTTCTTATGCTTCTCAAATTGAGTTTCTATTCGATTTTTAACTTCTGATCTGAATTTATCAGGATGATAAAGATTGCTGAAAAGTTTTGAATTTTTAAATAGATCAATCACTTCGAGAGAGTATTCCTCATGGTCTGAAGAAAATCTAAAAACACCGTTCTCTTTTAATAATTTATGAAGAACTGTTAAAAACTCTTCGTTGACAGTTCTATTCTTATGATGTTTTACTTTAGGCCAAGGGTCGGGAAAGTTCATTATTATTTCATCAAATATCCCCTCTGGGATCATTTCTTTTAAGTAATCAGTTCCAAATCTGGAGATCAGCAAATTAGGGATCTTGTCATTTTGATTCAGCTTACTTAAAGTTGTTCTTATCCTATCCATTTTTCTATCTATAGCAAAGTAGTTTATTTCAGGATTTTGCTGAGCAAGTTTAATTAATGAATCTCCATTGCCAAATCCAATTTCAAATTTTAATATTTTATTATCATTTTTGAATAATCTTTTAAAATCCAATGGTAACATATCTAATGTAACTTCTAGTATGTTTTCATTAAACTCGTAGTATAGTTTACTATTTTCATTTATTTTTTTCAAGTAATCTTTAAGTGATAACCACATATCCATAATCCTTTAATTTAATTCTGTGCAAAGATACGTAATAGAATTTTATTTTTCAACGAAATAAAAAAAAGGCTGTTATGAAAACAGCCTTTTATTATTGAACTAATCTCTTTAATAACTTCTAAGAATTATTTAATAAGAAGCATTTTGTTGCTAAATGTCTTGTTATCAACTTCTAAAGTGTAGAAATAAATACCACTATTCAAATTACTTGCATTAAATATAGCCGTATGTATACCTTTATTCAACCTTTCTTTTACAAGTTCTTTTATTAATTGACCTGATGAATTAAATACTGATAATCTAACTTCATTATCCTTAGCAATATAAAATCTTATGTCTGTAATAGGATTGAATGGATTTGGATAATTCTGGTATAACTTACTATCATTAGGTAAGCTTCCAAACTCTTGGTTGATACCTGTAGTTCCACCACTAATTAATATATTGTCAATCCAAGCACAATCATCTGGAGTAGTCGAAGGATCACTACTATCTTTTCTGTATTCCCAAATGAGTTCATGAATTCCAGGAGTTACATCATAAGAAACTTTTTCCCAATTAGTATTGAGGTACCCACTCCACTTAGCTTTCTCATCACTATCAATAAAAAATCTTAAAAAATCATAATTCAATTCTGAAGACACTTTTTTATAAAAACTTATACTTCCAGTTTCTGTAAAATCAAAAGTTAATGACATTCTAGAATATTGATTATTAACAATATCACCTGACTTAGATGAATACAATCCATCATAGAATGTGGTGTTATCAACTGTCCAATTTGAATTCCCTATGTGAGTCCATTCATTTGCAGCGAAATCTCCTGTTTCAAAATTCTCAGTCATACCTATTGTTACTTGAAAAGAATCGACTTTAGTTACTTTAGATAAACTAGATACCGTAAAATTAAAATACGTTTGAGAAAGATTCGGGATTGAAGATCCAAAATCACATGTAAATTCAACATTTTGATTTGAACCTGATAAAATTTCTGTAATTTCTATCGGTTCAGAAATCACAACATCCAAACCACCAGTTTCTATCAGATCAGCTGTAATATTTGTAATATCTGCACTCCCTGAATTCGCAATATTAAACATGAAATTTTGCGAATCACCTGGATATGTTGCAGTTGTAGGTAATGTTTTACTTATTTTAAGATTTGGAGCTGATGCAATAAAATATATTGAACCTAAATAAGTGTTTTTTGAATAATCGTCTTGAATAACAATTTCAATTTCCACTTTAGATTTATCCGGTATGTTTGGATCAATATCGAAAGAAATACAATTTTGAATATTTAAAGTACCATCCACAGCTAAAGTACCAAAATTTTCATTGTTATCATTCAAATTTATGAATGCATTCTCAGTTGTTGCTGTAATAATTATATTTGCAGAAGTTTTAATCCCAACATTTTTTAATTCTATGTCTGCCGTTCCTGTTGTACCGTACAATGTGCCATTTACAGTATAGTCATTGATCACAACATAAGGACCTGTTAATTCTTCTACAGGAATATCATCAATGTATGGTTGCTTGAACTGAGATGTAACCACTAAATGTGCATTCCCTGAAATAAATGGAACTATATCTAAAATTATACTTCCTGAACTCCCCACAACACCGGCTCCATGCAATAGTCTTAAAGAATCAGTTAATGCAACATATGAACCTTCCATTGCATTAATTTCGTAAGTGGCAATCCCCGGAGTTAAAGTTGGTGAATGACTTACAATATTTTCTACAGGAATACCGTAATAAACCATAAGTGATGGATCACCGAACAAATGATATGAAGACCAATAGTCATCCGTATAACTAGTGTTTAGTTGTTCGACTGCCATTAATCCAACATGTTTAGTGGCTGCCTGTGAAGAATAACCTAGTTCCATCACGCCATCATACATTCCTGGATTATTTATATCTTTTGTGGGTGGAACTTGACTTACTGGAACAGTTCCTACACCCATTGCTAGATCTTCATCCCAATAAGTTGACATTGAAGCTCCTATATAACCAATAGCTCCCTTGCCGGCTGCGTTCAACCATGATTCTCCAAAACATTCGATATCTCCGAAAGAAGCTGTTAAACAACAGTTCCCGACTACCAATGGATATTTCCCTGTGTTATTTAGACTATTAACGTTAGAAATTGTAAAACCTGGAGTAGCAAAACCACCATTATAACCATGAGCAGTATAATTATAAAAATTCGCTCCGTTTGAAATATAGCTAATTATTTCACTTGCTGTACTTGAATTATTTGAAGTGTCAGAAAGGTAATATTTATTGTTACCCATTCCATTCAGAGAAGTAAAGTAATGAGTCCAACCATAGGATATTTGTGGATCTCCATGAGTAGGTGCAAAAGCTGCATCCACACCCGCTACACCTAAAGTATAAGTTAGATAATCAAAATCAGGAGTTGGATTATATGCTTGATCAAATTGTTCTTTCTCATACCAAATAGTTTTATCAACTTGAGCAGCAAGTTCTGATTCAGATCTTACTGAAAAACGCCCAACATACATCGAAGGAATTCGGTTTGAAGAGCTTGTTGCACCGATAACGCCGTACTCTAGATCTGATCTAGTTACACCACCTGTTGATCCCAGAGGTGGATTATCTTGAGATTCGACATTGTATGTACCACTTTCATCTCCAACCAAGAGGACAAATGAAGGTTTTGGTGTTATAGTATTCCATTGTTCTTCAACCCAATTGTCATTATCAAAAATTGTTGATCGATCCGATACGAATTCCACTTTTACATTAAAGCCTTTCTCCTTCTTCCAATTAATAAATCTTTCAAGATCAGTGTTTAGTGATAAAGCATCACTAGCAACTACCAAATAAGTTACCGGGTAGCTCATAAGGTCTGCTTTCATACTTGAAGGCTTGTAGTTTATCAATGTTTGTAATGATGATTCGAAATAAGGTGAATATGATTCTACTTTAATCTCTTCTGCTCTTGGATCTGCATTTACATAGTTCACTTTCACTTTCAGATTATTATAAACTTCGATAGTTCCAGCTTTTGGGTTGTATTTAAAAGGACTTACTTTCAAAACACCTACTCCAACCCCTCTCATTGTTCCACTTTTTGAAATAGTAGCTATCGGATCAGCGTTGAATTTTGATGCCATATAAGCTGTTTCATTATAAATGAATTTTCTATCTTCAGGTTTAGAGCTTTTTGAATAACTTGGCTGAGCAGGATATATTCTATTTTCAATTCCAAGGTCTGAAAGTTTATAGACCTTCGAATCATAACTTACAATTTCTACCTCAGGATCTGCGCCGTAAGGCAAAGCTATCAACTCGTGAAAAGTTGGTAAAGCAGGAGAACCTTCTATTTTTGTTAAAAAACCTTTACCCACACTTAAGGAGGTGAAAATTCCTTTTTCTGTCGATACATCTCTAAAGTTGATATCTTTCACGTTAAATATTATTTCCACATGCTCATTTGTATGTGACTGTATCTCATAGCCAGTCATTTTCAATTCATCCAAGATCGCTTTATTTGCTGAGAATAGCAATACTGTCATAATCAATATCGCAATAAATAGAACTCTTTTCATACTTTCTCCTTACTAGAATTACTTCGTATAATGTATCTCACTTCTTAATATAAACACACGTTCTTATAAAGACAATGTTAAAACTCATATTTTTTTCTGTTGTTTTATTCCTAGCTAATCATTAACTTGTAAAACTAATACAGTAAAATCGGTGGTAAAACTAATACAATATAATCTAACGGTTTGTAAAACTAATACAATATAATCTAACGGATGTTAAATATGACAAAAAGATTGATCTCAATATTTATTCCAGCTTATAATGAAGAAAGTAACATTGCTCCACTTACCGAAAAAATCAATAAAGTTACATCAAAAGATACTCATAATAATTTCGAGCTGATTATAGTAAATGATGGTTCCAGTGATAAAACTTTACTCGAATTAGAAATTGCAGAAAAAAAATATAAATTTGTAAATGTAATATCCCATAAAAAGAACCTTGGTTTAACAGAAACAATGAAAAGCGGTTTTGCCAAATGTAAAGGTGAGTATATTGTTTTTTTACCTGCAGATCTTGAAAGTGATCCTGAAGAAGATATCCCAAAGCTCGTTAAAAAGTTAGATGAAGGGTTAGACCTTGTTGCCGGATGGAGGCAAGGAAGGGATGATGGAAAACTTTTAGCTTCAAAAATTTATAATGTAGTATCTAAATCCTTATTTGATGTAAAAATACATGATATGAACTGGATAAAAGCTTTTAAAAGAGAAGTTTTAGATGATATCGAACTTAGATCTGACTGGCATAGATTTATTGTAATGATGGCTGCAAATAAAGGTTATAAAATTGGAGAAGTTAAAACAAATTGGTATCCAAGGAATTCAGGAAAATCAAAATTTGGATTTATGAGATTTCCTAAATCGATCATTGATGTTCTTGTTGTAAAATTCAATATGATGTTCGGCTCAAAACCTATGCAATTCTTTTCAATGCTAGGTTCACTATCGATGATAATAGGATTCTTAGGTCTGATCTTTCTAGCGATATACTATTTTACAACCCAAACTCAGATCCGCCCATTATTTACTTTATTTACAATGCTGATCATTGCCGGACTTCAACTTTTTGTAACAGGTTTTCTTGCGGAACTAGTTGTTTCCCAAAAATCTGTGATTGAGAATTTAAAAAAGAGTATTAAAAATCTAAACGATGATGACAACAAACAAAAGACTATCTAAGCCTTGGTTAAATGCAAACAAAAAAACTTTTAATAGTAACACATTGCTTTCCGGCAGATGAAAAAGATCTGGTTGGTAATTTTTTATATGAATTCATTAAATACCTTAGTGAAACAGACTATGAAGTAACTGTTTTTACACCAAGAATGGATGTTGAATACGATCTTGGTTATCAGAAAAAATATGCCAAAAATATTGAACTGTTCAGTTGGGCAGGTGGAGACAAAAGACTAGCTGAGTTTAAAACTTCAAATTTAAAAGATTTAAGATCATTGTTTTCCCTTTTCAGAAATGGGAAAAAACAATTAGAAATATTACTCAAAAAGAAAAAATTTGATTTCATACTTGCTCCTTGGGTAATACCAAGTGGATATATCGTAAGTAAAATTGCTAAAAAAAATAAAATCCCATTTGGTGTATGGGCGTTAGGATCTGATATTAATGTTTACGGTAAGAAACCTTTAATATCAGGTTTAATCAGAAAAATATTGAAGAAATCCGATCTTGTTTTTACAAATAATTTTCAAATGCAGAAAATGATCAACGAAAAATATAAAGTTGATCCAACTATTCTTTTTACAAACAGAAAATTATCTAAACCTAGCTCGTCAAATAAACTTAATTCATCATATAAAAAAACTCCTCAGTTTAAAATATTATTTATCGGAAGACTTGAATTTGTAAAGGGTCCTGATATATTGTTGGAGGCTCTACTAGGTTCCGATATCAAAGATTACTCCTTGAAATTCATTGGTGATGGTTCCATGAGAAATGAACTAGAACTTTTTGTAAATTCGAATAAATTAGAAAACAAAGTGTCTTTTCTTGGGCAACAAGGTAAAGATATAATTGCTGAAGAACTAATTCATGCTGATTATTTAGTGATCAGTTCACGAAGTGAGGGTATGCCGGTTGTTTTTTGGGAAGCGATGCAAATGAATACTCCTGTTTTATCTACTAACTGTGGCGATATTCAATATTATTGCAAAAAATATAATGTAGGTAGAGTATCTGATATCTCTAGCGGATCACTAGGAGAACTTTTAAATTTTGCTTATAATTTTAAACCTCTCCGAGAAACTCTTTCAAAGAGTACTGAAAAACTTGCAAGTTTAACAGATATCAAGTCCTCAACAGATAAATTTGATAAGATAATCACAGCAAAGTTTTTGAATCCTAAAAAATAATTTTATCATCATTTTTCATTTATTCAATATTGACTTTAATAAGTTTGTTAAATATATTGCATTTAGCTGAGCAAAGCTTGAGGTTGAAACTTAAAATAATTAAATATCCGTAATATCTCATGACAAAATTAAGTAAAGATCGACTATATTATTCAATAAGTGAAGTTGGAGAGATTTTAAACATTAATCAATCCACAATTCGCTATTGGGAAAAACAATTTTCGGAATTAAAACCTAAGAAAAAAACTAAAACGTCAAAGAGGAAATTCAACAATCTTGATATTCAGACATTATTTCATATCAAACAACTTTTAAAAAATGATGAATTGTCGATAAATTCCGCAAAGGAAGAACTTATTGATTGGAAACCTGAACTCACTCTTGATCAACTCACTGCTGCTATAAAGCATTCAAAAAAAAGGAAAATAGATATTCATACAGATGAGTTAATATCCTCGATCAACGAAATTAGAACTATTTTAAAATCAATCCGATAAATATTTATGCTGTCAATAAAGAACCAGGAAAAGATAATAGCTGTTCTCGAGCATAAAAATTATAAGTCATTTAAAGAAAATTTTATTGCTTACCCGACAGATACAAAAACCGTCTCTTCATTGGTTAAATTAGCTAATAAATTTAATTTTAATATAACTACAGTTGGAAGTGGGAGTACTTTCAATAACTCCGAAATTTTTGATAACATATTATACCTATCCACTGCAAAATTAAATAAGATACTCGAAGTTGACATACAAAATCTATTCATAAATGTTGGTTCTGGAATGGTTTGGAGTAAACTTTTTAACGATCTCAATGAGAAATCAATGTTCTTTCCTTTAATCCATGAGAAAGATTGTGGAAGAACAATTGGGGGAATATTTTCAACTCTAAAACCTTTTTATTCTGCTGCAACTTATTTTAAGGGAATCGAATTTGTTTCTCCAACCGGAGAAATTATTAGTTACGGATGCAAGACCTTAAAAAATGTTGCTGGGTACGATCTATCGCAATTTATGCTTGGAAGTTTTGGTAAATTTGGAGTAATAACTTCCATTCTTTTAAAACTATTTCCTAATGAAAAAACCTTATTTACTTATGATACTATCTTAGAATCATGCTCAAACGATTATAACAATGATGAATTTTCACTGCTAACCCGAATAAAAAAAGAAATTGACCCTAATGATATACTTGTTTAAATTTACAAAAAAGTGGTAGTAGAATTACGAATGTTTTTCTATTGACAATAGCTCAAATGGTAGTTAAATTATTAATCACGCGAATAGTAACGATTATAATAAAGTAAAAACCTAAATTTAACGGAGGAAAACAAATGAAGAAACTCATGACGTTAATACTTGTGATTTTGTCAGTAAGCTTACTTGCTGCAGATTTACAACGTATTAATGATGTTCAACAAAAACCAGCTGGAAAAGATTGGTATGATTACTACGGTGGACCTGCTTACTGGTTTGCAGAACTAGGTGAAAGAGCTGTATACTATGATGTGGAAGATTTTGGGCTTGAATATCCTGTAAATCTATCTTTGATAACAGCGTATCTTTACGATGCTGGAATAAGCTATACGTATAAGATCTATGACAAGACTATGACTACTG
>JAQICF010000164.1 GCA_027858795.1 Candidatus Delongbacteria bacterium
GCCTGCATCAACCTTACAACTCCGAAAGCAGGTAAAGTATCCTTGAATACTTCTTCATCTATCTTGATATATTTCTTCAGAGAAAGAAGGTAATGATCTATCAATTCTTCCTGCATACCCTTATAATTTATCGTACCTGAACTGTAGATAAATGAGGCAAGATCATACTGCAAGGGCCCCTTTCTGCCGGATTGAAAATCTATGAAGTAAAGTTTATCATCTTTGACCATGAAATTTCTACTTTGAAAATCTCTGTAAAAGAAAAATTCGTTAGGCTGCTGTAAAATAATATCAATAATCTTATTTTTAAAATTTAAGAAAGTTTTAGTGTCATATTTTTTATAGAATTTCTGCAAAAAGTGATCTTCAAATCTAGAAACATCAAAAAGCATATTCTCCCTGTCAAAAGTATCTCTCTGGTAACAGAATGAAAAATCTATTTTATCGTAAAGAATATTCTGGATCTTAGGAAGTGTCTCAACTATCTTAAAATATATTGAACGAATAGATTCGACTTCACCTTGAGATTGAAGATCATCACAGTATTTCTTAACGGTATTATCTCCAAGGTCTTCTAGGATATAAGAGCCTTTATCTTCTGAAACAGAAACTAATCCGGGTACACCTATCCCCTGCTCCTCAAAAGTCTTCCTGAATTCTAAGAAAGCTTTGTTCTCTTCAATATTATTCCCGACTACTCCAACAAAAGTGCCTTCTGAGTGATAAATTCTAAAAATACTCCTTTCAGAGTAATCACCCTTAAGTTTAATGATCTTAACATCGTGTAAAGAAAGATCATTGCAAAGTTTTTCTATATTATTCATAATCCCGTATCGTCACCCTGAACTAGATTTATGCTGAATTTATTTCAGTATTTCAGGGTCTTTCTTTTTTGTTAGACTAAAATAAATCTTCTAAATAATTATTCTCGACAATAATAAAGTTCTTCTTAAGTGTAGTATCATCAGCTTTAATATCATTAGAAATACCTACACCCTGAATAAAGATAGTTTTACATCCATTTGAAATAATCTTAAGATGCTCTCTGAAAATCTTAGGTATTTTCTTGTCTGACAGAACTTTCCTGATCTTTTCCTGATTTGTTCTTCCAAATTTTTTGAAATAATTCTCGAGATCAACAATAGAATATTTAAAATCTTTACCAACTTTTGACGAATCAAAATAATATTCAGAATCTTTATTCTCAGAGACAGCAACACTTGAAATATTATCCTTAGAGAAATTTGAACCTGAAATTATAATATTATTCCCAAATACTTCAATTTTGTGACCGAAATATTCAAGTATATTATCCTTGTTACCAGCAATATGCTCTACAATAGATCGAATACTTTTATTGTCCAGATTATAATCCATATTCATAGTTTGAAGACAATTGTTAATAATAAACTTCTGAATAACGACACTTTCTTTAAGGAATATATTTCTATTTAAGATCCATAGGCTTTTATTAATGTTTCTTGCATTGACTTTATCACTTAAAAACTTTGAAACAACAGTATTAAAATATTCATTTACTTCCGAAATATTCTGTGAAAGATTCTGAATTGAATTTTTGATATTTCTATCCAATTCTTTTTCTATAAATGGAATTATGTTATTTCTTATCTTATTCCTTGAAAATTCATCTTTAAAATTTGAAGAATCAGTAATATATTCTACATTATTCTTCTTTGCATACTCAATAATTTCTTCTTTGGAAACATCAAGCAAAGGTCTCAGATATTTACCTCTGATCTTCTTAATCCCTTCCAAACCATTTAAACCTGAACCTCTGAGGAAATTAAAGAACACTGTTTCGATATTATCATCTCTATGATGACCTAGCAAAATATAATCTATCTCTTTTGATATATTTTCAAGATGTAAATACCTAAGCTCTCTTGCAGCAGATTCGATACTGATATTCTTTTCCATGGAAAGCTTATTAACATCAAGGTCAATCATCATAATATCAATATCTGTATCTTTAAATTTGTTTTCAATGAATTGTTTCTCTTTTATGGACTCTTCACCACGTAAATTATGATTGAAATAAATCACTCTTGGTTTTAATATTTTCCCTGATCTATAAAAATCAAAAATTATATCAAGCAGAACAGCAGAGTCAATTCCCCCGCTATAAGATACTGCAAATTTTAGTTCAGAATTAAGATCAACTATATCCTGAATGGCTTTTTCCACCATTTTATTTAAATCGTTATCTGGCAAAGATCAACTTCCCTTTTTTCATCACCGTTTTGCCACCATAGAATTTTAATCTTAGAATATAAATATAAACACCATTCCCCGGAATATCTCCATCATCATCTCTACCATCCCATTCGCAATACTGGAAAGCATCACTTGTATTTACAGGACAATCTTTCAACACTTTCACTTTTCTACCGTTAACAGTATAAACTGTGATCGAATAAGAATCGATATTAGTCGATCCGTAAGCTGCAAAACCGAATGTTGTTCCATTATTTTTTATTGGATTAGGATAATTAAGCAGGTTACCTATCCAGGCACTCGTAGTATCACTTTGATTAATAACCTTAAATTCATCTGTTATCTCATTGTAGTTGTTTGATGTATCCCATGCAGAAGCTTTAATAATATGTTTACCGGGAGATAGGTTAAACAACTGATACTTTGCGTAGCCAGACTTGTATGTATCCAAGTCATATTGGAAGAAATCATTCAACTCAATTTGGTCTCCATCAACATCCATCATCATTTTATGACCTACGCCTCCTGATGTATTTACTCCGTTCTCATCACTTATCCTAACATAGAATGTAGGATTCTGACCGATAGGATCATCTTTAATAGAATTTAAACTATTATAATATATGCTTAATTCAGGGGGAACTGAGTCTATCGTAGTTTGTGTAGCTTCACCAACAATGCTAACATTACCAGTATAGCCTGAAAATTCGTCCCTATCAGTGTTATATCCATAATAAACTATCTTACCCTTATTCTCACCGTAAGTAAGATCTTTGGGTAGTATAAACTCAGTTATACTTTCACCGTCTGAGATCGTTGACATAGCTGAAAGGATCACATTTCCCGGAAGTGTATACCTAAGTGTATCATCTGTATTAAGTGTGTCTTCAGGATCATAAGGCACCCATTGATCATCATTAAAATATTTAACTTTTCTTTCTGAGTCAATGATCATCGTATTCATAACACCATCTTTATTTTGTATATCGACGGTTATCGGGATATCTAAATTAGTTGTAATTGTATCTAATTTTAGTGTAACCAATCTAACCGTATCAGGAGCAACAATAACTTCTTTGTCCTTGAAAAATTTTAGTGCGGGATCTCCCAGCAACATATATGCAGCTGAATTACTACTCGCATACAGGAGTTTACCTTCTTTTAATGCATCCCCGACAGTTAATTTATTATTTGGATCCGCAAAAGTAGTATTTAATATTCTTCCAACAAGCCTCTCGTTAGCAAATATATTTACAGGTGCAACAGCATTGATTAATCCTATACTTCCTTTATTTCTGTCCGTTAACATTTTTTCAGATAATGATTTGGTATAAGGATCATTGAATACACCAAAACTACAAGTAGCTCCTATTTGAAAGAAATATTTATTGTAATTATTCAATAATGCATAGTTGCTTGTAGTGAGTATTTTCTCGTGAGCCATTTGAGCAGGAGCACCATGTCCTACATATATGAACAAATTAACACCAGCTTCAAGCTTTCTTATCAGTTCATCTGCTGCTCTTGGTTTTAGATATGATCCTGTTGACGTAGAGTATTCAAACGGAAATTCCGTCGTAAATAATTTATCTGTAAATATATTCTCAGGTATCTGAGGAGCAATAATTGATTCGATATT
>JAQICF010000202.1 GCA_027858795.1 Candidatus Delongbacteria bacterium
ATTAAATCATTAATTTTATTTAATGTTTTAGATAGCAGCAGATTGCTATAAAATCCTGTATCATATTTTGGTAATATAATTTTTTTTTCATTACTTTTTAAATATTCATTTCTTACAAATAGGCTCAGAGCTAATTTCTCAGCTTTGTTTAAAGATATAATATTATTTAGAGTTTCATTGGGACTTAACTCAAAACTTGTACATTGTTTACAAGCAAATGAAAAATGTTCTTTATTGCTGGGGTTACTTGCTATATCAATATCTTCCCTTCCACATATTGGACATCCGCTTCCCATTTTTTACCTCTTTTTTTTAGTTTTTTGCGTTATTAACTTTATCGATTATCCAGTTTAACATCCAATAATATAACAACCCAATAGGTATTCCCAATAAACCAATTACGGCAAATGCTAATACACCCGCTAAATATTTTTCATTATAAAAATGTTTTGTCAAATACGTACTAAAAGGTACTAGTAAACACAATTTATAAACAAAAACATAAAGAATTAATAAAACAAGGATATGAGGTATTAACATTTGATGATTCCCGTCATCATCATCATTATTTAATAATTCCCTATGTGCTAAATCTAGATAGTGAGAAATTATAGAAATTATAAGAAAAGGAGAAGAAAAGCCTACTATCCAAAAGATAAATATCAAAAAATCAAATATCGTGTTAATTCCACCATTAATTAATCCCTTATTAAAAATTATTTCTGATACAATAAGTCCAGGGAAAATAGTACTGATGAAATTATATGGATTTGTTACTAAGTTTTTAAAAAATGTATCTACATTTTTTAAATGATTATTAGGCATTTGGCACCCCTTTTTAGTTTTATAATTATCCGTTCCATATAGAATATAAGTCAAAACTTTTAAAAAGTTAAAAATCAGCTAAAGAAAGTTGAAATTAGCTACAAAAATTAATTGTCAATTATATACTGACGAATATTATTCAATCCTATTTCATTGTGTTGTGACGAATTTATATTATTCTCTTAACTTTTTTTATTTGCCATAAAGGTTTACCTACGTGTTGTTTTAAGTATGTATTAATCTTACCACCTGTTTTACCGGCTATTTGTTTTATAAATTTTAAATAATCTTTGACTTCTGATTTCGTAACACTTTTTGACAATTTCCCTCTATGTGCTATTTCACATCGCAATTTTACATATTTATCTAATTTTACTTTTGCTCTATTTATTGTCATCTTATTACTCCATTTCCATGACTTCGAAATATCAATTAAACCTATTGCCGACTTAAATAAATTTTCAATATTCTCTGTTGTAGGAGTATTTAGTTTTCTATTTCTGTTATCTTGTAGTTCATTAAGAAGATTTTTTTTTAGATATTCTTTCCATTTTTTATCCGATAAAGTCCAAACTGCTAACTCGTGTGGATCTGCTTTTATTTTCTTTGCAATTCCTTTTTTTAGATCCTTCGGCAATTTGTCTGCGTCCTTAGCATACTTCACGATATGCTCCACAGCTTCTGCAGCAATATCTTCACAATATGCCTCCCAATAAGAAGTAATAAGTACAATGGCAGATTTATTCAATACTTCTAAATCATATCTTCTACCTCGTGATGTACCGCCCTCTTTTTTGTGTAATTGCATTAATTTAGCTATATCTTTTAAATTTTTATCGAATGCTTTTCTTGCAATACTTGCCATAATTATTCCTTGTTTTTTTATTATCTATTGTTTTTTTTAAATTAAATGAAATTAATTAATTACCCAGAAGATTCAATATAATCACCCATAATATATAATTCTTCAGGTTTAGCTTCAAACTCATCACCATTCATATCAATTCCAGCAATAGAATGATTAACTTCTATAAAACCATCTTTGTTATATTGATAGTTAATTATGCCAAATGTTTCAAAACGATTTTCTTCAAAAGTACCATACTGCAAATTGCCTCCTACAGATTGAACTTTCTTTTCATCAATGGTCTTTTTTACTGCATTAAGAACTTTAGATATTTGATCATCAATATTGGGCATGTTTTCATAATTTACATCAAATTCATCATCACCTGCACCTGTTGCTTCCACGAATCTTTCTTTTTCAAGAATTTTAAAATCTGGCTTAAATTCTTCATAGTTACTACCATAGTCAATAAAATATTTTGCAATTTTTAATTTTTCTTCTTTGGGGCAATATCCAGTAAAAAAGAAATCTATGGAATGATCATAACCTAATTCTTGCTTCATGACTTGAGTAATATGTTTATAGAATTTAAAAACAATATCACAAATAGAACTAAATGATAATTTCATGCTGTCTGGTATAAATTGCAATCTTTGTAATATTATCATTAGAAATTCACGAATAGTATATGCACCTACAAACGAACCTGAAAATCCCATACCATATTTTGATTCAAATTCAATTTCTAGCCCACCAGTATCAGCATCTCTTTCTGTAGAATATATTTTTATAGGTACAGTAATAATTTTCAATCCATAATCAGAAGGACTACCTAATCCAGATATTCTTGAATCAGAAGCTAAGTAAATATTCCCTTTTTCTTTCCAAGCTACACATAATGTCATTTTTTCTCTCCCTCAAAGATTATTCCTAATTCATCTTCAAGGCATTTATAAAATTCTTCTCTATTTCTTGGCTTCTTTAACTCTTTACATGCTTTACACAATGCAATAATAGCCTGTTTTTCAGTAATCTTTTCTAAATCAACCAAGTTTTTAAGTTTACTGTTATAAATATTTTTCAATTCATTATAACTTCCATCTTGCCCGCATGAGACCTCTGCACTATCACCTTTACCTTTGTTTTTTCTGTCAATATAATCATAGAAATCGTTTATACCATCAATTGAGGTCATATCTTCACAATTCATTGCCATCTTTTTTTTATAAAATTCTCTAAATTTACCCATAACTACTTTTCCTTTTTTTTAGTTTTAATTAACAGAGGGTATCTAATATTTCCAAAAGTTCCCCCTTTCACTATTTCAACCCAATGAGCTTGTTCCGAATTTGCTACTTATTTAATATAGTGCCAGGATTTGAGTTTGTCAACAATAAAAAACAATTATCTTTATATGTACTGCTTAATAGCTAAATTCAAAATAAAAGAATTTGTTATTTTTAGACTATCCCCGCAGCAAGCAACGGGGTATTACGCCTAAAAATCATCACTCTGTGATACCACAAATTTATAAAATACTTTATGAAAACCTCAGGTTTTCAAACTTTCCTTTTGACCCCGAGGCAAGCCTAGGAGTATTCTCTTTGAATAAAATATTAAAGTATGAGATAGATTAAAATAAAAAAAAGGATGCATCTCTACATCCCTTTAAAAAGTTCGTACGGGTTCAATATCTTGAACCCTATTTTTTTAATTTATTTTCTCTCTTTCGAAGTCTTTTTCCCTTTCAATCTCTTAACCTTCTCAGGTACTTCAATATAATTTTCATCAGTAACAATTTTCTTGCCACTTTCTTTTTCCAGATTAACTCTTGCATCACCGGCAATCTTACCACCTTTTGTAGCTACAATTTTATTTTGACTAAATCCTTGAGCATCTTTATTCTTAGCTATTTCAGTAGTTGAAGCTTCACCAAGCATTGTAAAGATCAATTCCAGATCGGTCATGTGGTCTCTTAGATTTTCCTTTTGCAAACCTTTGTATTCTTTATACTTTGAAGGTGTCATTCCAAAAGTAGCTTTGGATATTTCAGCTGTTAAAATTGAGTATTCTACCTGTTCCTTAACTCCTCTTTGACCCCACTCATTGGTCAACTCATCTCTTACTGCAATACCACGCATTCTTTTTTCTATCCATGCATCACTGTAACCTTTAGCTTTATAAATTTCTCTCATTCTTTTTGAAGCTATTTCAGGGTCTTCAATTTCCTGTATTCTTTCATAACCCACTTTAGCTAACCATCTTTTGAATGGTTCTGCTTTTTTTGATGGAACTGATTGGATCAGCCTTAGAATTCCTTCGGTGTTCCAACATTGGAGCATTTGTATCCCACCTGCTGTTTCGAATTCTATTCCAAGGGGGGGTACAAATTGTCCCCCTCCTTTAAAAGCTTCACCAAGTTCAGTATCTCGCTTTCTCAGTTTCTTTAAATAATCTGATGGATTTACAGATTCGGTTAAGATTAAAATCACATCTTTAATTACAAACCACCATTCGTCATTGTGAATAATCTTCCTGATCTCTTTGCCTTTAAAGATCGCTATTTTGTTTGTCGTGTCCATTTCTTTTGAATCCATTTTGTTTCTCCATGTTTTATTCCTTTAATTGTCAATTTATCCCGATTATCGGGATAAATTATCAATTGTTAAGAGCAATATAACATTAGCACAGTGTCAAATAGTGACCTTTTGGTACTTTTCTTTCTTTTTTTTATCCGTCATCCTGAATTTATTTCAGGATCTTTTTTTTTACGCTTCGGGGTCGAATGGGAATCGACCCCTACAGTTCTTGTTGTGTAATCCATTATCGGGGAATTATCTTTTGATTTTAATTGTCAATTGTAAATTGTCAATTGTAAATTGTAAATTGCCCCTACTCATCCAGCATTAAATTTTTTGAATTCTTTTTAAGTTTCTTAAGCTGTTCTCGTTCTATATCACTGATGCTTTTATCCGGCAAGGGAAGATCTTCCGGCATTGTTCCGTCA
>JAQICF010000222.1 GCA_027858795.1 Candidatus Delongbacteria bacterium
TATTCACATGAAAAAGCTAAATAACCGTTAAGTCCTGTTAAACCATTATGTTTCCCATATGGTGTATTATCAATAAAGTGATCAATTTTCTTTCTCCACTTGTCACTACGGGATTCATAAGTCATTTCACCAGTATTAGCTCTTGTCTTTTTCAAGTTCATAAAAAATAGTTGATTTATTATCTTGATCTTTTCTATTCTCATTTAAGCTAAATCCATTTCTATCTAATAATTTTTTAGCACTCTCATTTTCAGTATGAGTAATTGCCTCTATTTTGTCGAGTTTTAATTCTATAAAACCAAAGTCAATAATCTTTTTTAGAGTTTCACTCATAATTCCTTTACTATGAAATTTAGGATCTAATTCAAATCCAACCTCAGCAGTTTTATTCTCGTTCGAAAAATTCCCAATACCAATTGTCCCGATAAGTCTAGGATCATTTTTAAAAGTTATTCCCCAAAGAATGCCTTCATTTTTTTCTATATATTCATCTACTTTTTTGACCCATTTTATAGCATCAGATAAACTTTTAATCTTTTTTTCTTCTGGTGTATCATTGTATTTATTGACAGTTTTTTCAGAACGTAAGAATAACATAGCTTCACTATCCGATTCTATAATTTTTCTAAGAAAAAGCCTTTCAGATTCTATTACGGGAAATGGTTGAAATTTCATTTTGATTCTCCCTTTGCTGCGATTGTGTAAGAATAATTAATGTAATTTATCTTAAAAGCTATTGCAATGTTATAAAAATTAGAATTCAGAAATTATAAGTTAGAAGAAAGAAAAGTAGCGGGATCGTTTACACTATATAAAAACAAAGTTGACATAACCGGCTTAATAATATTTAATATATTATCGCATAAATCGATTATTTGGTTTTTACTGCAATTAATTTTTAATTCAGTTCTTTCAATAACGTACTAGCAGCAAGCTTACCTAATTCATTAGAAGCTAATGGACTAGCACCAGTAATTAATTTTCTATCCAAACAAACAGTTTTGTCAGATTTAGTGTTGACAATATTTGCTCCAAGACTCTTCAGTTTTTCACTTAAACTCCGTGGCATATGACCAGGAAGATAACCAATCATTGGTGTCTTTTTGTCAACCGAATCAGGAAACACAGCCATATTATATCCTTCATAAAGAAATTTCTGATTATTTAATGTAGTTGTCAAAAATGAACCTGGTCCATGGCAAAGGCTTATTGTAAACAAATCGTTTTGGTGAGCCCAGTTCAATACTTTCCCTACATTTTCATCCTCAGGTATCCCCAACATTGACCCGTGACCACCCGGAACAAATACCGAAGCGTAGGATGCCGAATCATTGAATGAAGAATCAATAAAGTCAGATAATTTCATTGGTTTTTCAAAGCTAGTTTTAAATTCATTGTAAATAGCTTTTACATATTCATCATTTTCAGGAAATGCCCACATTTCGAAAACCACTGGTTTTCCTGTTGGGGTCGCTATTTCAAAATCAAATCCAGCATTTTTTAAATGTAACATAGGCACTAAGGCTTCTATAGGATGATTACCCGTAGAAAACATTTTCCCATTCTGCATCTTCATATTTTTCTGCTCAGTAAAAATTACCAATATCTTTGATTTACTACCTTTATATTTTTTATAGGTAATATTTTCAAAATCACTTTTGCTAACAGTACCCAATTTCAAAGCGAGCTTTGAAGGACTATATGAACCATCTGATTCTAATTTTGGGGCAATTCCTAATATTTCCTTAAACATAATTTCACTCCTTTATCAATTTCTTTAGTTCTCGTTTCAAATCTAATTACTTACAATTAATAATGTAGTTTATAAGTAAAGTAATTACTATGTCTAATGTCAGAAATTAGAAGAAAAATATTAAAAGGTCACTATTTGACCTTTTGCTTATTGTATATTAGAAGTTAGAAATTAAATATCTGAGGAATGAAAGAAAATTAAAACAAATAATTTAATCTTGACTATGCAACTTACAGGTTGTATATTGCGAGAGTAATGAATCAAGTTATTATAAGGGTAAATTATGTACTACTACGCTAAAATAGAAAAAGAAGACGGAGCATTTATCGTTTCTTTTCCTGACCTTTCTAATATAAATACTTATGGTGAAACACTTGAAGAAGCATTGACAAATGCCGAAGAGGCATTAAACGGTTCACTTGAAGCAGATTTTGAAAGAGGATTCCGATTTACAAAACCTAAGAAATATACCGGTGACGAATTTCACAAAGTATATTTATACCCACATATTACTATATCATATAAACTGAGATCAATAAGAGCTAATCAATCACAAATCGATATTGCAAAGAAATTAGGGATCTCATATCAAGCTTATCAGAAGCTGGAAAATCCCAGAAAATGCAATCCTACAGTTAAAACACTTGAAAAGATCGCCAGAATATTCAAAAAAGAGTTAGAAGTTAGTTTTAGGTAAAAATACCGAAAGTTACCAATGTTAGCTGCTGGATTTTTCAAGTTCATAATAAACATATAGGTTATTGTCTTCATATTTTCTATTTACATTTAAGCGAAACCCAGCCTTATCCAATAGTTTTATAGAACTCTCATTTTCAGTATGAGTAGATGCCTCTATTTTGTCGAGTTTTAATTCTTTAAAACCAAAATCAATGATCTTTTTTAGAGTTTCACTCACAATGCCTTTACTATTCGATTATTTTTTCGGTCGAATATCGGAACAATATTCCGGTTATTTAATTCTGTGCAAAAATCCAAATCTTGTCCCTGTTTTAATCTTCTCAATCGATCTGCACCATTACCAATTAAAATCTTTTTTTTGCTTATTTCAAAATCAAAAGGTTGTTCCAAAAGTTTGTATTTTATGTATCTTGCACATTCTTCATCTTCTATCGCAGGCGTTGATGCATTATTTCCGATTGCAATTAAGCTAACATTCTCAGGATTTTTCTTCTTAATATAACCAATGATCGCTTCAACATTTGCAAAACTTCCAATCAACAATTTATCTACATTTTTTGCATTAACAATACCTTGAGAACCAGCAGAAGTAGTTATGATGATTTTCTTCCCTTTCAGATTCATCTGACTTGCGTGTACTGGTGAATTGTCACAATCAAATCCTTCTGGCGGAATACCACCTCTCTCTCCAAAAAGAAAATGGTCAGGATACTGATTCTTAAAATCATAAGCTTCCTGAAGATCTCCGACAGGAACTAAATAGTCGGCACCACTATGCAAACATGCGATAATAGTATTACTTGCCCTAAAGACATCAATAAGAACAGCTATTCCAATAGCTTCTTTTGCACCATCTATGTATTTATTTATATTAATCTTCATAATATTAAAGACGTTTCATACGTAAACATAGAGCTTTTGTAATTTTTGCAACATGTTTTCCTTGTAATCTGGCAATTTTTATTTCTTCTTCTGAAATTTCACAATCATTCATACCACCAGCTATCATAAATGCCCCATAAGGATATCCTCGCCGATGAATACTATGAAAAACAATATGAATATTCATTACTTTATCTCCTTTTTAATCATCGAACCCGGAAACTATTATAAAACCGAGTTAATAATCAACAATGTAATTTATCATTAAAATAATTGCAATTATAAAAACTTAGAATTCAGAAATTACTAGTCGGAAAAGGCTCAAACTTTTATAACTCTCTATCCATCTTATTTCCTGTTAGAAATCGATTTAAAAACTACAATATGAAATATGATATACGACATTGTTTTTCATTTTGAAAAGCCTAAATTATAAGTGTATAGTAGATGTGTATTCATATAACTGGTTATTACATATCGAATTAAAATTAAAAGGAGATTTGTTATGAAAGCAGCAAGATGGTTTGGTAAAGAAGATGTAAAAGTTGTACAAATCGACGAAAGTAGCCCAAAATCTGGAGAAGTTAAAATAAAAGTAGAATGGTGTGGTATTTGTGGAACGGATCTACATGAGTATGAAGCAGGTCCCATTTTTATTCCAACCGAACCACATCCAGTCACCGGAGTTAAGGCTCCTGTAACTTTAGGACATGAATTTTCAGGAACGATTGTAGAAATTGGTGAAGGCGTAGAATCTTGGAAAGTTGGAGATCGTGTTACTCCTGATGCATGCTTGGTTTGTGGAACATGTGCTTATTGTAAAAAAGGATTATACAATCTGTGTGATAGCCTTGGTTTTAATGGTTTAGCTTCAGATGGTGGTTTTGCAAAATATGCTAATGTCCCAGATTATCAATTATACAAACTTGAAGATAATATGTCTTTTCAGGACGGTGCCCTAATTGAACCGATTGCAGTGGGAATACATGCAGTCAAGAAGAGCAGGTTAGTGATGGGTGAAACTGCTGTAATCATTGGTGCTGGAACTATTGGTTTGGCAGCACTAAAAGCAGCACAAGCAGCTGGTGCTGGGAAAGTATTCATACTTGAAATTTCTGAAGCAAGAAAGGAATTTGCTCGTAAATTAGGAGCAGACCTAGTAATCGATCCAACCAAAGAAGATATTGTTGAAGTGATTAAGGAGCACAATAACGGTATGCTCGCCGATGTCTCTATTGAGTGCGTCGGTCTTGATATCACTTTGAAACAAGCTATTATTACAACTAGAAAAATGGGAAGAGTTGCAATTGCAGGTATTTTTTCAAAACCGAGCTCTGGGATAGATATGAATGATATTGTTATTGGTGAAAAAGAATTGATTGGTGTAATTGGCTACAATTATGATTTTCAGACTGCAATTAATCTGGTTTCTAAAGGAATCATAAAAGCCAGTGATTTTATTACTGCTGAAATTGAGCTAGATGATATTGTCGAAAAAGGATTTAAAGAATTAATAAAAAACAAAGATTCTCATATTAAGATATTAGTTAAACCATAAGTTTCAACAAAACACTGACAGAAGGAATTTTTTAATTAAAAAGGTGATATTGCTTAGCTATATCACCTTTTTATATTCTAGCTGTAATTTATCAATGAAGTAATTACAATATTTAAAAATGAAAATTCGAATTCGTAGGGGCACAACATCTTGTGCCCGGGATACGAAAAGGGTTCAAGATATTGAACCCGTACGAATGTTTGAATTAGAAGTTAGAAGAAAGATATCACGTTTTATTAATTTTAGCCTTGCAATTTAAACAATGATCTATGAGAACACTTAATTCTGCTCCACGCTCAGTTGAGATTATTATTCTTCGACTGATAAAACCATGGAATAGATCAGACCGGATCAATTAGTTTTTTTATTTCTTTATCAAAATCACTTACAAATAGTTGATCCTGAACGATTCTGTATTTTTCAAATTCAGTTTCTGCTTTCTCTTTTGCTATCTGAGAGGATATTTTACCCGCATCCTTCAATACTGCCCTATCATCATACTCCAAAAAAAGATCAAGTCGTTTTGACCAATCCTGCATCGTCATCGGAATTTTTCTTTTAGCCCGTTCTTCTGCCAGATCTAAATAAGC
>JAQICF010000234.1 GCA_027858795.1 Candidatus Delongbacteria bacterium
CCTTCGATGTCGGCAACTGCGAACAGTTTTTCTTGTGGTGGAAATATGCATTTTTCTTCTTCGAAGGATTGACTTGCGAGCTTTACATTAAAGAAGTCTTCCTGTGAAGGTAACTGAACGTTCACACTTTCAGGAACACTTAGTGTGTCAGTAGATATATCCCCGTTCAAGCTGACTGAGATAGTAATGATCGAATCCGGTGAATCATTATAAAAAATATAAGGTCCGTCCTGTCCATATAAGAAGAATAATGGAATTAATAAAATAATGAAAAATATTTTTAAATTTTTTTCAAACACAGTTTACTCTCCTTTTTAAAACTAATACTTGATATTTATATTTCAACCTTAAGCTTCTCTCGGTACTTTAGGTTCTTCTTTTTTTATTTCTACTTTACCAACCGGTGCTGCATATACTACAAATTCATCTATTCCATCAAGACTTAAAAATTCATCCATTAATTTCTGATCATACGCACCGATACCACAAGTTCCACAATTAATAGATTCAGCAGCTAAATATAGATTCTGACATAAATGTCCTGAATCCTGAGCAATGATTTTCTTAGCTTCAGTTGTATATCTCCATTCACATCTATACGGAATAGTACTCCAGATAAAACAAACAGCACAATTACCTACAAAACTTTGGCCATATGCAGCAGTATTTACTTTATCAACCATATTTTCATCAGAAAATAAGAAATATAATTTATGCTCTAAAGGAAGGTAACGATAAACTCCTTTTGGAATACTCTCTACCTTATCAATAGCCAGGTATGTTTCAAATGGTTGTCTTGCCCCGCCGGAAGGTACAGTTCGTAAAGATACATTCTTCTCTGGAAAAGCTTTCCTTACTCCCTGGGTAGCCCATAATAAATATGAAAGTTCATCAATAGAAAGCTTTGCATCTGTATATTTTCTACGACTTTCTCTATCACCAATGCAATCAAAGATATTTTCTTTAAGTATTACTTTCTTGTTAGGTTCAGGAAGTTCGATCATTGTTCCGTTTTTATCATACTCTTTCTCCATCGGAACTGATTTTTTACCCATAGATTGATCAGAAATACCACAATTTTCAAAACCCGCTTTCAAATGCTTTCTAAGTTCAATAGCTTCTTCATTTTTTTTCTGATTTGCTTCTTTTTGATGTTTATCTAAATTATTAGCAATTTCTTTAATTTTGGTTATATCTTCATTCAATTTTACTTCATCAACATCTTCTGATTCTTTAATAGAATCTTCGAACCATTTAATATCTTCTTTTGCCATTCCTTTAAAGAAAGTGTTTTTATGGGTTTCTTCAGCTTGCTTTAGAATATGTAAAAATGATCCTGAATAATCTTCATTCCCAAAAACCGTCTCGAGAAACATCCCTTTCTTATTGCCTTTAAATTCTGATATTGTTTTAAATAGATCTTTCATTTTATATCTCCAATTTTTATTTCGTTGCCTGTACTACGATTGCTTCGATAGTATGCTCTTTCCTACTATTGTCCTTAAATTTGTAAGTTCTATTAATATACTGCACATTGTTAAACTTTGAAAACATTTCTTTAAGATCTTCTTCTGTGGCATACCAGTGCGGAATATCTTCTTCTCCCGGACGACCACCAATAAAAGTATTCTTAGCTATCTCTTGGCCAACACCGTAAGTCTTATCATCGATCGTTACAAAGTCCATAACGGTCATTCCACCCGATTTTATAACTCTGTGAACATCATTGATGCTTTTCTGAATTTGTTCTTTAAAACCATGTCCCTGAGACCATACACAAAGAACAGCATCAAAGTTATCATCCGGAAGAGCTAAGTCAAACATATCCTGAATGTCATAATTAACTTTATCGGACAAGTTGTGTTTATTTACTTCTTGTTTTGTTATTTCTAAACCCTTCTCAGAAATATCAGCAGCTAAAACATTATAACCATTATCAGCTAGATAAACAGTGTTTCTACCTGTTCCACAACCAAGGTCAAGTATGCGTTTATAATCTTTAGTTTTGAACAATTCAACAGCCTCAACAACAGTATTCAATACCTCATGTTGAACTATCCCCTGTTCGTTATATATTTTTTCCCAGCTACCGTTGTTCATTTTTTCCTAGTTCTAAAATAATTTTAAATATTTATCGAAGACAAATAATTTATTTCTGCCATATCCAGTCATTTCGGTTACAAGATCATTATCTAGCATTAGTCTCAATAAATTTCTAATTGTTTTATCAGGAATACTTGTTAGCAAAACCAGTTCTTTAACACTCAGTATTGGATTTTGATAAAACATATTAATAATTATAGCTATTTTCTCAGATCGGCTTCCAAAATTGTGCAATTGAATCTGAATTTCTTTTTGTAATTCAATTATTCTCAAAAATGTATCTTTTGTGTTTTCAGATGTTTCGATAATACCATTTAAAAGAAATTTAATCCATTGAATTATGTTGTTATTTATTCTGGCTTCGCTTAGATATAAATAATACTTTTCTCGATTTTTTTCAAGGTAATTTGATAAGTACAATACAGGTTTGGTTAAAATCTTTTTCTCAATTAAATATAATGTAATCAATAATCTGCCAACTCTACCATTACCATCCAAGAAGGGATGAATAGTCTCAAATTGATAATGAATTAAGGCTAGTTTGATCAAATGAGGAATTTTAATCAAATCATTATTCATAAATAATTCAATATCTCCAAGTAGTTCGCCGATATTTTTTTCATGAGGTGGTATATAACTAGCTTCGGAGAGATTGTTTCCACCTATCCAGTTCTGACTTTTTCTAAATTCACCGGGGGTTTTATTTTCACCTCTTCCTGTGTTTAATAA
>JAQICF010000259.1 GCA_027858795.1 Candidatus Delongbacteria bacterium
ACGTATGGAACATCAGGATTGGCTTCTAAAAACTCTTTTTCTCTTATTTTTGTTAAAAATCCTACTGCTACATTTGGAAATAATTCAACCAAAAGTTCTTCTTTTTCAGTTATTGCCAGTTTTGTATATCCCAGATTTTGTAATACAGGATTCTCCTGCTTTTTGTGTTTACCGGTATCATAAGGTATCTCTTCTGGTGAACCACAAATTTTTTCACGAAACTTCGGATATACCGGAAAAGGAGTTTTTCCGTATTGACCTTGTACAAGATTTACAAATTGTGTCGTTGTCGTTGAATATTTTGGTTTGCCGTTCTGCTCATCCAAAGCAAGGTTAACAGCCTGAGAACCTACTATTTGACTTGTCGGAGTAACTAAAGGAGGACAACCCGCATCTACCCTGCACTTTGGTACAAGTTTTAAAGCTCTATTCATTAGATGGTCTAGTTTAAGTTGCTTCAACTGAGCGACCATATTTGTGTACATTCCACCCGGGATCTCAGCATCTTTTACCTGTTGATTAGGATCAGGGAAATTGAAATATTTAGTGATCGCCTGTGTGTGAAACAATAATTCGTCTGTATTATCATTTTTCGCACATTCTACTGCTTTATTGAACAAATTATCAATATCAGTATCAAGTTTATAGTTAGATATATCAAATTCAATTGGGAACATCTTAGTAGTATCAAATTCAGCAAGCTCTTTTCGGATCTCTCTCAATTCTTTACTGATCTTTGCAACTTCTTTTAGATCAACACCTGTATCAATGCCTAGTTTATCACAGAATATCTGAATTAATTCAAAGGCAGGTGCTGCAGGTCCGCCTGCGAATGGCATTATGACAGCATCCACAATATCAACACCATTTACAATAGCACTGAAAACAGATGCCAATCCGTAACCGGGTGTATCATGAGTATGCAAGTCGATCGGGATCTTAACTGCTTTTTTCAATTCTTTAATAAGTTTACTTGTAGTTGAAGGATGGATCAAACCGGCCATATCTTTTATGGTAATAATTTCAGCACCTTCTTTTTCAAGTTCTATAGCTTTATCAACAAAATAATTGATACCGAAAATATTCTTAGGTAATTTTTTCCTGCTTATAAACGCACTTATCTTATCTGACAGTGTGAATTTTGGGTCAACAGTATAACAAACAGCGCAATCGGGAATACCACCATGTTGTTTTGAAAATTTAATTGATGACTTCATATTATTAACGTCATTAAGAGCATCGAATATTCTTACAATGTCAATTCCTGATTTAATAGCATTCTTTGTAAATCCTTCAATAACATCATCAGGATAAGGTGCATAGCCAAATAAATTTCTTCCTCGTGTAAGTGAAGTAAGTTTAGAGGTATTCCCTATTCCTGCTTTTATTTTTTCCAATCTTTCCCATGGATTCTCATTTAAATATCTCATTATAGAGTCAGGTACTGCTCCACCCCATACCTCACAGGCATAAAATCCGGCTTTTTCATAAAAAGGAAGAACTCTATCTACCTGATCTTGTGTCATTCTGGTTGCAAACTGGGATTGCTGCCCATCTCTTAGGCTTAAGTCTCTGATTAATATTTTTTTCACATTTAATCCTTTTTTATTATTATTCACAACTGAATTTATTTAAGAACATTTTCTATTGCAAGATATTTGTTTAATAAAAATTTAATACTAATCTTATTTTTTTATTATATTACATAGAAAAATGACGAACAATTGAAATGAAAACTATTCTACTATTAGACAATTATGATTCATTCACATATAATCTTTGTGATCTGCTAAAAAAAACTAGGCCTGATTACATGGTTAAAGTCATGCGTAATCAAGATAGAAATTTGCTTAATGTTGATTTTGATATGTTAGTAATTTCTCCAGGCCCTATGACATGGCATGAAACAGGTCTGCTTAAAGAGCTCTTTGAAAAAAAGATAATCCCTCAGAATATACCAACCCTCGGCATTTGTTTAGGTATGCAGTTTATTGCAGGATATTACGGTGCAACGGTAGATAAAGT
>JAQICF010000001.1 GCA_027858795.1 Candidatus Delongbacteria bacterium
GTTGCAATCATCATGGATGGTAACGGAAGATGGGCAATGAAGCAGGGCATGAACAGGGTTAATGGTCATGTTGAAGGTGTTAATTCTGTTAGAGATGTATTGGAAATATCAACTGATATAGGTGTGAAACATCTGACTATTTATGTGTTCTCAAAAGAAAACTGGAATAGACCTGAATTTGAAGTAAATTCGCTGATGTCACTTCTTGTCAACACTATAGCAAAAGAGATCAACTCTCTTATGGAGAGGAATATTAAAGTTAAGCTTATCGGAGAAATTCAAGATCTTCCCGAGAAAGCAGGACAGTCTATCGTTGATATTATAGCTGAGACAGAGAATAATACAGGTATGACACTTCAATTAGCCATAAGTTACTCCGGTAGAGAGGAAATAATCAACGCAGTAAATAGTATAATCAAAAGTGGTAAAAAAGATATTACTGAAGAAGAGTTCTCAAAATATCTTTATACAGCAGAACTACCTGATCCGGAGTTGTTAATAAGGACTGGTGGAGAATTCAGAGTTAGTAATTTTTTACTTTGGCAAATTGCATACACAGAATTTTACATTACTGATATTTTATGGCCTGAATTTACGAAATATGATTTTTTAAAAGCTGTAGATTCGTATCAAAACAGAGAAAGAAGATTTGGTAAGACTTCGGCTCAAATTACAGATAAGACTAATTAATACAGAGAAATTATGAAGAATATAATATTTATTACGGTGATCTTAACAATTTTTTCAGTTTATTCTAAGGTTGCAAATCTATCAACAAATTCTTCAGGACTATCACTTACATTTGATATTTCAGAAGAATATCAAATCACTGATCAAAGTATTGAAGGTGATAAATTTAAAAGGATCGTATTACCAAATGAGTATGGTGTAGAAGGCGATTTATCAGAGACAGAATATTTTTCGATGAATTATTATTTTTCTGCACCACAAAATTCAAATATAGATCTAAAAATTTCAAATATTCAAACCTCGAAATTTATAAAAAGTGAATTAGTGCCTGCAAAAAGTCCATTACATGGTCCTAGCGGAATCACAACAATGGTATACAAAGAATATGTATATAGGGCTGACCATGAAAGATCATCTGTAGAAATTGAATATATTGGAAAGATTAGAAATTATAATTTATATAAGCTTACTTTCTATCCACTAGTTTTTAAAGATAACGAAGCATCTCTGATATCAAAAGTTAATGTAAATATAAAATTTAATAATACTTTTAATAATATCCCAACAAAGGAAATTACAGCATCGGATAAATTAGAAGAAAAAATACTTAATATTAATTACTCAAAGGTAAATCCATTTGTCAAAAACAAAGCTATTTCAAGTGTTTTTCTTGATAAAAAAACAGAATGGATGAAATTAAAGATCGCAGAAGAAGGGATATACAAAGTTACTGGTAGAATGATATCAGATAAAGGTGTTGATATCAGTTCAGCTCTTACTTCAAAGATCAAAGTTTATTCAAGTTCAGGAGAAGATCTAAGTATTGATCCTTCAGGATCAATGTATCATGGTGCTACTGAGATTACTAGAGAAATAGTTGATATTGATGGAGATGGAATATTTGAATCGGATGATTATATAGAATTTTATGCTTTAGATAATCATTCATGGAAGAGAGGAAATGAGTTAGAACATTACTATAATAAATATTCTGAATATTCTTATTATTGGATCAATCTGGGCATCGGAGACATTGATGATGGTAAAGAAATACAAGGTCTTGCCAGTATTTCCACTTTCGATCTTGAAGTTAGCAGTTTTAACAGATCGTATTTTTTTGATAACCGAAATCAAGAATTGTATTTGGATTATAAGTCAGATTGGTTTACAAAGGAAATTTATCCACTGGAAACAGTATCATATGATTTTCCAATGAAATCTATAGATGTTAGTGAACCTGTAACATTAAGAGTATTAAATTCAAGTCTTTATTATGCTGTCAATGGAAGTGTTGTGATAAGTCCTTATGTTTTATTTAAATACAAAGTTAATTATAATAATGAGCATGAAATATCTTTAACAAATTCTTTATTTACAACAACTTTTCCAGCTGATATTTTTGTGGAGAATCAGAATAATATTTTGACAATTAGTAATTTGAATGTGTCAACGAGAAAGTGTTTAAATAGTTATGAGATACACTACAAAGGAAATGTAACTGCAGATGAAGAGAATGAATATTTTGTGTCTGAAATGGATACAAACAAAACTTATCGAATGAATTTATTACAAGCATCGGGAAGAAAACTTTTTGATATTACGGACCCTTTCAATGTTAGAGTCGCTTTGCTTGATAATGATAATTGTACTATTGATCCAACAGATTCTTTGAATCATTTTCTATTATGGAATGATCAATATTTAACACCTCAAAGTATTGAAGTATTAGACTATACAACTAAAGAAACACTTCACTCAATTACTGACCAATACGATATGGTGATAATTTCTCCTGACGAATTTTTCAACTACTATGTAAATGATGATGGAGGATTGATAGAAGCGCATTTGAATGCAAAAGACCCTGTTAATTCAGTTAAGGTCGTAAATATAAATGATATAAGTAATGAGTTTGGTAGAGGATATCAAGAACCGGCTGCAACGCGTAATTTCATTAAGTATGCTTTTGAAAACTGGGGATCAAATTATGTCATAATCGGTTCAGATGGGAACTATAATTATAAAGAATTTCTTAGTTTGAATGAGAAGAAATTTATTTATCCTTCAGATCTAGAAGGAAAAAACTATTCAGGATCTGATGATTTCTATGCAAACTTATATTCTACTGCAGGAGCTATTCAAAATGTTGCTATCGGAAGATTCGCAGCATCAAATTTATCTGATCTTGAGAATGTGATGGAAAAGACTGTTAGTCATATCAACAATGATAACCTCAGTAATATGAATACAAGAGTGTTACTAGTGGGGGATGATGAAAGAAATCCTGACAATTCAACGTGGGGTGAAACGATGCATATTAGTAATATCGAATCAATTATTGCTCCTCAGATACCTGAGAATATATTTACAGATAAATTATTTACGACGGAATTTCCGTTTGAATACTCTACGTCAACAGGATCATATCTAAAACCAAGAGC
>JAQICF010000087.1 GCA_027858795.1 Candidatus Delongbacteria bacterium
TATATCAATAGAGCTCAGTTGAAAAACATCAAAGATTATGATTATCTATTGAATGATGTGGCAAACTACCAAAAAGATACTACAATGATCAAGCTTGATAACATGAGCATAGAACTGAACAGAGAAAGTTTGGAAGTTATCATTCACACTCCGAGTGATAATATTGTATTAGATCTTGAGATTGTAATAAGAGATTTAGTCAAAGAAATTAAAGTTGTCGATCAATATAATCAGTTAGATCCTGAAGAACTGACATATGAAAGTGAAAATGATAGGATCAGATATAAAATTTTATTTACATCATTCTCATTTACAAAAGATGGTGATAAGATTAAAAATTTACGATTCCCAGTATTCAGTATGTATTTCACGATTAAATGATTGGAAATTGAACCCGTAGGGATGGACCCATGTGTCCATCTGGAAGGGATTATTTTATTTCAACGCAACAACAGCACGATTCACCCAGATCATTGCAATGATACCACCGATCACAGCCGATAGACCCACACCGGCAAAGATTCCCGGCAATCCCCAAAAATAAGATCCTATCCATGCAAGTGGAATATACAATCCAAACATTCTAATAGCGTTCATAGTCATAGCTTTGTATGGTTTATGCATAGCATTGAATGTGTTTGCAGTAACGAACATTATTCCCTGGAATCCGTATCCAGCAGAAACGAGTATCAGATAAAGCACTATAATTTGAATAACATTAACGTTATTATCAAATATCATAGCAATATATTTACCAGAGAAAGCTAAACCGATGAAAAGTATAGCTCCGGTAATCATTGAAAATCTATGACTGAACTTAATTCCCTTATGAAGTCGATCAAAATTCTTAGCACCGATATTCTGACCTGCAAAAGCCAATATTACTGTACCAAGGGAAAAAATCGGAGCAAGTGCGAACATTTCGATCCTTGTGCCAACACCTAAAGCTGCTACAGCCTCCTCTCCATATCCTGAAACCATCCTGGTTATTACTCCCATGGAAATTGGAACTATGAACTGAGTCAAAGTAGCTGGAATACCAATGAATAAAACTCTTCTCCATGTATCGAAAATAGTTTTGAACTTAATTACGGCAAAAGATATCATTTTAAATTTGTATTTCAGAAATAATAAAGATACTGCAAATGTAGTTAATCTTGCGAATACAGTGGCTATGGCTGCACCTTTTAATTCCATTCTTGGAAATGGTCCCAGTCCGAATATAAGGATCGGGTCCAAAATTCCGTTAACAACCATACCGACGATCATCACGATACTTGGAATAGCTGTGTTACCAGCTGCCCTCATTGCATTGTTGCCCATCATTGGAATAACCACAAATGGTACTCCAATATACCATATAAACATATAATCTTTGATATATCCCAGAATCTCACCTTTTGCTCCAAGTGCTCTGAAAACAGGATCAATAGTTGTAAGCCCAAGTATTATCATGATAGCTGCAATGCTGAAACCTAATATCAATGCACCGGTTGTAAGTCTCTGGACATTCTCATGATCTCCGTTCCCTATAGCTCTTGAAATAACCGCTGAAGCTCCAACTCCCAGTCCTAAACCGATATGTGAATAGATCATCACTACAGGGAATGTAAAGCTCATTGCTGCAAGGTAAGTTGTGCCAAGTTGCCCAATGAAAAATGTATCAACCAGGTTGAACATCACCATAGCATACATTCCGATCATCATACCGAATGTAAGTTTTATTATGCTTTTGCCTACCGGTCCTTCAGTTAGAATTGCTTTACTTTTCAATAATTTATGCTCTTATTTTTTTATTTCGATGTAAAAATACGATTTAAATGTAAAAATTGAAATAATGTAATTTATTTTGTTTTCTTTAATACCCAGGGACATGTATTGCCATCTTTACCATACTTACACCATGGTTTACAATGATAGCATCCGTTAACTTTTTCATTGTTCAAAGCTTTGTTTGTCCATTCTGGGTCGGCTAATAATCCTCTGCCTACTGCAACAATATCAGTATTATTGTCTTCAAGTAGTTCTGCAGCTTGTTCCGGATATCTGATCCCGTAAACTGAAGCAACTGGAATATTAACATTGTCATGGATCACTTTACCCATATAGGTTATCTTTGAAAAATTATAAGTTTCAGGAACTTCAATACCATCATATCCAATTCCAGCTGAAACATCCAGAAGATCAACTCCTGCTGATTCTAATTTCTTAGCGAAATAGATATCCTCCTCAAAAGTGGGATCATTCACTCCAAATCTATATCCGATGATAAAATCATTGCCGGTTGCTTCTCTAACAGCTTTGACAATTTCTAGAGATAGTTTAATCCTTCCATCCAGATCTCTTCCGTATTCATCATTTCTTCTATTTGTAACCTTTGAAGTAAACTGGCTAAGAAGGTATCCGTGTGCTCCATGAATTTCAATTCCATCTAAGCCTGCTTTTTTTGCTCTGATCGAAGCACTGACATAGTCCTCAATTACTTTATTTATCTGCTCAGATGTCATTTCTTCACACGTCTTATTTTTTACATCATTTACTGATGCAGAAAATACTTTATCACCGAAAGCTTGCATACCTGCATGAACAAGTTGAACAATTACCAGAGATCCTTCCTTATGGCATGCTTTTGCAATTTTTTCAAATTGAGGAATATGATCGTCACTCCAGAGACCTAGTTCTTTTTCTGCAAGTTTGCCAGTAGGGGAGATCGCTGTTGCTTCCACAACTATAGTGCCAGTACCACCTGCAGCTCTTTTACCATAATGCTCGGATCGACTTACAGTCTCAAATCCATTTTCATCTGCCCAATTAAAACAAACTAAAGCAGGCATCAATATCCTGTTCTTTGCTGTTTTATTATTTATTTTGATTGGATCACTTATTTTTGACATAGAACTCCCTTATAATTAATTATGTATAATATCTATATATTACAACAATCAGTCAGTGACAATTATCCTGAATTGTTAAAAATAGCAGGATAATAATCCAATAAATATTTTTTATGATAATTAATCTAATAAAAATTTCATTTCTAGTTTAAAGGAAATAGACGATTAATTGTAATAATTGTAACTAATACGATTTAATAATCACATATTTTACGAATTATTTTTTTTAAACTTTTTATTTGCCTAATTACTTTATGTTGTTTTATATTTTTGCACATTATGTAATTACTTTTATTAGTGAATTGAATTGTAAGCATGTTTTTGTAGGTAAAAGATGTGCTTTGGAAAGAAATATTGTATTACTGAATTACTGAATTATTGTGTATGAGGTATGAGGTCGCTCATTGCACGGGACTGTAGTCACTTAGTCCAAATTGTGTCATTCTGAACTAGATTCAGGATCTTTGATAGAGAATTAGTTTTCGACTGAGTTTTAATTGAGAGAATTTAGAATTCATTTGAAAATTAAAAAAAGGAAAGGAAGGAGAAGAAGATGAGAAGGATAATAATTTTAATAGTAATGGTTACTGCATTTATAACATTTGCTAAAATAATATATGATTCAGGTCAGGACTTACCCAACACTCTCAAATTGAAATCTCAAAAGACAAAGAGTATTGACTATCTGACAAAACATAGAGAGAACTACATGAAGCTTTTAGAGAAAGTAGGTCTTGAATATATGATTACACAAAAAGTCGATTCAAAAGGTGACAGCATTAAGATATTTTCGGGACTATTGTATAGGCATAGAATAAACATTACCAAACTTAATGAACTCAGAAAATTAGGTTTGAGAAATTATACTTATGAAGAGTCAGAATCTATTGGCTGTGATGTAACAACAAATGAAATATCCATGAATAGTCTAGCTTATAAAATTCTCTCTAATAATACAATTTTTATTGGTACAGTCCAAGGTGTCGTAGATGTTTCATTTCCAAACGAAGATGCTGAAACAAAAGTAATTGTTAAGATTGATGAATATCTTAGGGGAGAATATTATTATGATCCTCTCCCAGAAGATTTTATCGTTTATTGTGAATATGATCAGAAATTTATGACTGATGAATACAGAAAACATTTTGATAAAGTGGCTGTAGAAACAGTATTGGATATTGGCAAGAAATATATATTTTTTACTGACCAATCATTTTTTACTGACCAATCATTTAGCTCTGGCAAACGTTATGATTTTCTAAATTATATGAATGTGAAACGAAATAGTGAAATGAGTATTTATTTAATTAGTGAGGATAAAATAAATGCTAAAAAGTGGGAACGTAATATTCAAAGGAATCAATATCATAATATTAATCAGGGAGGATTTGAAAAGTATGATGATGTTGAGAAACTAAAGAAATATATAAAACAACTTGAAGCAACCAATGAAACAGAAAAGTTTTTTGACATTAATTTCAAATAAGATGGGTGGTCAAGATATGCGAAAAGCATTAACATTAGCTATTGTATTCATATTTTTTCATTTATTTTCATATTCTCATTATAATTTTAATTCTGACCGTATAAACCCTTCAGTAATGTTCCAATGTACAGGCGGAACTTATACAGTAAGTTTTAGTGGTTCTAATTTAAACACAATTGGCAGCAAATATTCTTCCTTAATTATAGATACATTGAATGAAATTGTTTTTGAAAATAAATTGAACATTGTTCCAAATATACCTACAGTAATTTGTCCAGAGACCACACCTGCAGACATAGGCAATATTCCAAATACAATTAGATTCTTTTGGTTAGAAGAATCTGCGGATAACCCTAAAGCTATTATGGGCACGCGATCATACTATGTTGATGAACATAGTTATACTATAGAACCTGACGGAAAAAAATATAAATATGTAAATCAAATCAGAATAAATGTATATAATGAAATTGCTCAGAAATATTTAACAACAAATGAAGGAAAAGAAAAGCTGAAAGGAACAATCAGACACGAGATAATTCATGGACTTGGACTGGGGCACACATGGTCAGATCATCCACAGAATGCAGAAAAAAAAATTATGTATTATACAAATAAAGGTGATAGAAACTCATATCCTGAAGCAGATGAGGAAAATGGATTGCTGGGTTGGTATTCACCAGCAAGATTTAAAAAAGAATATAATATTGGAACACCAAGAACTCCTAAAGTAATGAATTTATTGAATGGTAACAATGTTGTTGATTTAGAGATATTAGAAAATCAAAAATCGTATAATGTAGAATTGTTTTACAATTATGAAGATTCTGAAGTTGAAACAGAATTTTTAAAATTAGATGATGGAACTTATCTCAAGATTGATCAATGTATTGGTAATATACGACATGAAATAAGTTCAAAAGACCCAATATCAATAGAATGGAAAGTTGATCTGAAAAAAGATTATAAAGAGCTAGAAACTCTTTTTGAGGATTTGGATGAAGAATATAAACCTTTCGTTCGAATGTATGCTGAAAATTGTGAAGATAATTATCATAATCAGCAGGAGTTGGGTTTAACTTATGTCAAGGACAAAGCCTTAGATACATTAGATTTTAATATTTCAAAACCTTCAATTCAGTTATCCTCAAGTTATTTTCCATTAATCGGTTTTGAAATGGTTGACATTAGGCTCTGGGCAACAGATTATCGTGGAAATGTTAGAGAATTTGCGGAAGATCATAATTTTCAGAAATATATAGATTATGTTAAATATGACATTATCCCAGTTACAATGGGCGGGAAATCTGAAGCTGTTAAATCAATGAATATCCCCTATTCTGATGATACATATTTTAACATATCAGTTCCTGGTATATTTTTTGATCATACAATAGGATATGATATCACAGCAACTTTTTATGCAAATGATGTAACAGAAATTACCAAAGCGAATGATTATTTCAATATATATAAAATTGAAACTAATTATGCTGCCGAAGAAAAAAATAAAAGTATTGTAACAGATGCTATCCCTGTACTTGAAATAGATTATTCGAAACTTAACGACGGTATATTACAGCTACAATCCAATCCTGTTCCTATGAATTTAGATTTGGACCCTTATGGAGAAAAAGAAACTCCTACAGAAATAAAGTTTTTATACGCTACTTTAGAAGATGGTAAAATTGGAGAATATGAAGAAATTAGCAGATCTTCAACTTTCGTTTACGATTGGGATTTAAGTCATAAAGAATCAGATAAATATATTCTAAAAGCTTTAGCTAAATATCCATCAGAAAGTGATTTTAATACAAAATATTTTACTCTAAACCCTATTAATCTCACACGTCCTATTAATCTCGGAACAAAATCAATGATCTTCAAAGATCCTCGTAATGACCCTGATCCGAATGATAAGAATGTTTATGGGCATATTGATCCTTTAGATGAATTGGACACTCTTGTAGTAACATTACCTCTTTACGATACAGAGGAAGAATATTGGGGAGGAGTTGAAATTTTAAAGAATGGTGAGTTGGTACCTGATGAGATATATATTCCTAAAACTGAGCCAGAATATATTGACGATTTGGAAAAACAGATAAGAACCTACAAATTCGTATGGAATTATTCAGAACAACCTGAAGGTTTTGTAACAATGCATGCAAGATACAAGAATGATATTTTATCCTTCAGTCAGAAGAAGATGAAAGTTGGATATGCAGAAAATTGGGACACTTTTGATGAAGGAATGGGGGATTGGTCTACCGTGGGGTTAACACAATTTGCTTATCCACCGAATAGTGGACAAGAACTACATTATTGGAGGACTACAGAGAACACAAATATATACGATGTAGAAGGTTTTGTTGATACTCCGTTAGAACCATTTACTTCTAATGATCTAAGAACATCTACAGCAAATTTCACTTCACAAAGATACGAGATATTAAGCCCGGTGATTGAAGTGCCGGCAGAATCAGATAATGTACAAACTTTTTTAACTTTTGACTATGCAAGAGAATATGGAAGTATTGTAACTGGAGCAGGTGGAAGGTCTTTGATGGTAATCCAGGTTTATGATGAAAGCGGAAATAATATGATCGAGCAATTTTATGGAGCGATGGACACAAAAGATGATGTACTTGATGAACAGACAAATGAAATATCTCACTTTCCTATAGATGGGTCACCTTTGAATATGCCAAACTTTTTTGAACCTAACAATGCAGGTTTGTATGGTGATAATATCTGGAATACATATGGATTCTGGTTGAACTGGGGTGCGGCAGTTGATGATGATGCATATCATGATTACAGTGGTCAAAAGATAAGACTTAAGTTTATACAATATTTCACTAATGAATTTGCAGGTATCGTTGATAATTGGGCTGGTGGTACAGTATTTAATCCTGGATCATTTATATTAAATCCACCCACTTATACTGAGCTTACATATCATCATTTTGACAATTTTAAAGTTCAAACTTTTTATAACATAAATTTACCACCAGTAATTGATCCGGTTCCAGATCAGGAAATGAATCAACATTGTGGTTGGCAAAGAATCGAACTTACTGGGATATTTGATGGTGAAAATTCTATTTTAGAAGATAATGAAGATCTTGAGACTCAAGGGAAGTCTTTATACAAAGATATAAGAGCAATTAAAGACATAGAACAAAGAGCTGATGGATCACTTAAAATAACTGCTATTATTCAGGACGGTAAAGAATTTAAAGAAGTCACATTGCCGGTTAATTCAAAATCTTCAGAGGAATATTTGAATCAGGAAGTTATAAGTGTTATTTTTGAAAGCGATAATAAATCATTATTACCTCTTGATAGTATGAAATTTGAGGAAGAATATGTAAAAGGTGATACAGAAGTAACTCTTCTATACAGACCAGTTGATACGGTGAATGGAGAAACTGAAATAACTATTACAGTCACAGATGATGGTGGAATAGATCATAATGGGCAAGAAACAAAAGATATGAAGTTTAAGGTGACAGTACTTCCTTTTAATCCGCCTGATTATGAAACTACAATTACTGAGTTCGAAGGAATAATAGAGGACTTCACACCGTTTGAAATAAATCTCGATGATAAATTTACAGATCCTGAAGGGGATGAGATATATTACAAAAAAAGCTCAGATGATGCACTTATTGATGTAAAATTAAACGGTAGCACACTCAGTGTAACCAGTGTTCCTGATGCGTGGGGAACAGGTAAAGTAATAATTGTAGCAGATGACAGTACCGGTACAATACCAACAGTCATAGAAATAACTATAGACATACCTGATGATGAAGATGATCTATGCTTCTCAAGTGATTATGAAGAACAGGATGTACAACTTCCTGTTAATTTCGGTTCAAAATCAATTGATATCGCAGAGCAGTTTACGAGTGAATTGCCAACTCCTGCTGTATATGATGTAACCTTAAGTAATACAGGAATTATAGAAGCTGAAATGGTTGAAAGTGTATTGAATCTGACTTCTATAGCTGATGTAACCGGACAAGTAGATCTAACTGTTAATGTGACATTTGATACAAGAGTCATAAGCACTCAAATAAAAGTGGTGGCTGGAAATTTAAGCCCTGAGATCATAGCTAAAATACCTAATATTACAACTGATCCGAATTTTGAGCCTATCTATATCAATCTTAAAGATCATTACAGTGATCCTAATAAAGACTGGTTGGGTTACAGCATAACTTCAGCAAAAGGTTTCGTAGAACCATATATCTCATTTTACGACGATCAGCTTGTAATAGAAAGCAAACCTAATATAAGTGGAGTGGACAGTTTATTCCTATCTATTTATGATGGAGAGTTCACTATCTACGATTCACTGGTAGTAACCATAGGAGAAGTGACTGATCCTGTAGATTATCTTGTAACTCCTATAGAAGATCAGCATGTTATGGAAGACTTTGGAACAAAAACAATAGACTTAAATGAACATTTCGCAGATCCGAATGGAGATGGTATTAACTATGTTGTCAGCTATGACAATACAAAAGTAACATGTGAAATAGTTGATGGACATCTGCTAGTAGTTCACAGTATGGCAAATTATCATGGATATTCACCGATAATGGTCGCAATAGACGATGGAGTAAAAGAGATTCCTGAAGGAAAGTTTGAAGGTTGCGATCCAAAGAATGTGATAACGATAAAAGAGAAAATTAAAAGATAGGGGCTAGGGATTAGGGTGTAGGGGCAAGTTATCCCAACGGGATATAACATCCCTAACCTCAGGTTTCAACCTGTGGGGATAAATGGATCCCTCCCGATGAATCGGGAAGGATGACAGATGTAGAGTCGGGGTTTACCTCCGACCTAAAACGATTGAAAGAAAGATCCTGAAATAAATTCAGGATGACAGTAAAATGCTTTCTGCCTGAGAAACAGAAAGTATAAATTGAGGAGAAAACACACAAATGATCTATAAGACCATTCATTTATTTATATATAAAGAATAAATATTTCCCAAAAACATCTTAAAATCCAAGATCTGAATTCAGTAGTCTTCTAAAGAGTATTCAATATTTTAGTGTTCTTTAGAAAATTATAAAAAAAGATAAATTCGGAGAAGAAAGATGAGAAAGAATGAAATTCTAAGACATCTAGTAGCACTATCAATAATTGTATTTGCAGGGATCTTATTTGCAGGGAATACAACTACAGGTAGAACAAAAATACAGGATCGTCCTGTACTTGTAAATACGGTAGATGATTCACCAATCGTACCTAATTACACAAAATATCTCAATGCGTCATATTTCTATATGATCGTAGAACCGGTAAATGATCTACCGTCACTGATAAGTGAGATCCCTGACATGGATAAGCTTTCCAATTTCGAAGAATTTACATTAGACCTCTCTGAATATTTTTATGATGTGGATGGTGACACATTAACCTACGAGTTAGGATTTGATCCGGCACAAGTAAGTTGTTCATTTGATTCCACAGGTTATAATCTGATTCTCAACAGCGTTGTTGGATGGTCAGGAATAGCTAGTATTACTGTGACAGCTGATGATGGAGTAGTTGAAGATGATAAAATAATAGCAAATTCTTCAAAGACAATGAGCAAAGTTTCGATCTCTGATAACTTTAATATCAATGTAAATGCATTTGATGTTTTAGCTGTAACCAATTTAGAAACATATTTGAAAAATGATCTTGAACCAATAGTGGAATTAACAAATTCAGTAGAAATTCTAAGTGTTCAAGCAACTTATAGTGTAAATGGACAACCTGAAACGGCAGTGTTATTCACTGAAACAGAAACAGGTTCTTATAATTATACAGGTATAATTCCGGCTTTAATATTACAAGGTGAAGGTGTATTGAGTTTTTCAGTTGAGGATATTTATGGGCATATTCTTGAATTTGGACCATATACAATAAAATGGCATGAGCTTGAACTGGACAATGAACTGCTTGTCGATTATTTATTTTCAGGAAACACAAAAAATGCTGCTGAGAGTATTTATGGAGATGCAACTGCAAATGGTGCTGTTTTATCGGAAGATCGATTTAATAAAGCAGCCAGAGCTTACTCTTTTGATGGTAAAGATGATTTTATATCATTTCCACAATTTAGTATATTGGATGAATATACAGTTTCTGTATGGTTTAAGCCTAATACGACATGGAACAGCAAAGTTGGTAAATCAAAAGGGATAACAAAAGGTACAGCACAGACTATATATCAGGCAAGTGGTGTGAATCCTGATACATTTATTTCGTTTGATCTGGATTACAGCGGTTCTATAAGCTATAACACATCAGATGAAGTTACACATGGTTTATATACACAGACAACCGAATGGAATTCAGACAAATGGTATCATGTAGCAATATCTTTTGATTCAGAATCTAATGAGAAGAAGATATACGTTAATGGTGTTCTTGAAAATACAGAAAGTATTGATGGTTTAACTTTAAATACAGGTGGATGGCACGGGATTGGTAGAAATACACACGATATGTCACACTTTAACGGATCTATTGATGATGTGAAAATTTACAATAGACCTTTGACTAATTATGAGGTACAAGCTTTAAATTCAATTGAAGAATCTGAAGCTTTAAATGATGACATGATTGTATATTTACCATTTGATGGTGATTTTAAAGATTATAGTGGTAATGATTATGAAGTAAACAATCTTAATAATGTTGAACTGACATATGACAGAGTCAATTATAAAGCAAGTTCAAGTAAATATAATGATGGTAAATATGATCGTTTATCAATCAATGTTAGCAATCAAACACTCAATTCAGCATCAATTAATACTTGGGTCAAACTTGACAATACTACAAGCGCAAGAAAACAGGCAATAGTATCAGCATTATATAATACGTATTATACACTTTTTGGATTCAATATTGATATAGTTAACGGAAGTATAACATGGTATGAATATGGTGCTCAGACAGTAACTATTAATGCAGGACTTATTCCTGATAAATGGTATATGATAACATCGTTAAGAGAAGCAAACATACTTAAGATTTTTGTTGATTCCAATCTTATTTATAGTCAGGATATTGGTCAGAGTATTACTAACCTACCATATGCTTTAGATTATTTTGGAGTGGGTGGAGGTAACTGGCAGAATTATACATATGGAACAATAGATGATGTAAGATTCTATGATAAGATTTTAACAAATTCTGAAATTGCATATCTTTTTAATATGGATACATCAGATAAATATCCTCCAAAATTGGTTGCATCAGATATCAATGCAGTTGATGCGGGTAATCCATTACCGATAGAATTAACTTTATTTGACCAAAGTGAGATTAGTTCTGTGGTAGGTAAGTACTGGCTGAATGGTGAAGAAGAAAGTGTGTCTGAAGCAACACTACTTAGAGTCGATAGCTTATCAGATGAAGTGTTTGATGTATATGCAATCGAAATTCCAGCATATCCATACGAAACTGAAGGGATGATCTTCTTTGATGTAAAAGATTCTAATGATAATTTTGTAATAACTGATGAATTTCCAATAAAGTGGAATTCAATGAATCATCTAAGTGGTTCATTACAGGATACTCTAAAAAATATTGGAAGACCATATCATGTAGTAGGTGATATTTCTGTCGCTGATAGTACAAAGCTTGTGATTGAATCAGGCGTGGAATTGTTATTTGACGGATATTATAAATTTGATGTATTTGGGCAATTAGTAGCTGAAGGCTCAGAAAATGATTCGATAATATTTACAAGTGCAGATAATTCAGGATTTGAACTGACTGCGGCTAATACAACAGGAGCATGGGCTGGAATAAATATTAACAGTAATGCGAGTGTAAACGGACATACATCTTTTAAATTTTGTGAGTTTTCTTACGCAAAAAAAACAAATTATAGCTGGTATGCTGGTGGTTGTATATCTGTATCAAACACTGATAGCCTTGTTATCGAAGATTCCATGATTGAAAATGGTTACTGTAATCCAAACGGTGGCGGAATTTATCTAAATAATTGCGATAATGTACTGTTAAAAAATAATTTATTTTCAAACTGTAGTGTGCCAGGTAGTGGTGGAGCATTATTTATTAATTATTCAAATGATCTTAAGATTATTAATAGCAAATTCACTGATAATAATGTAAATCAAAGCGGTGGTTCCATATATGCTAATGTAGTAGGGGGAACTTATTCGGAGATCTCCCAGTGTGAATTTTATGGAAATAATGCATCAGGGCATGGAGGTGCATTGTATGCATATGCATCAAGCATTAATTTTAACAATAATTTAATAACGGACAATCATGCAGCTTATGGTGGTGGGTTGTCTTTGTATATTCCATATAATTACACTTTCAATCTATCAAATAATACAATTGTTAATAATTCTGCAGCTTATGGTGGTGGTGTTTATTTTCATGAGAGTGGTAGCTTTAATGATTTATTTATAAATAATGTAGTTTATGGGAACAATGCAACAACGTTAGGTGATCAAATTGTTATTAATAACACATCAAATTATGGTCCTGTAATGAAGAGCAACGATATTCAGGGTGGTTTTAACTTAATTAGTGGTGCAGGTGCAAGCTTAGGATTCAAAGGTGTATATGAAAATAATCTAGATATAGATCCTGAATTTATTTCAGAAACTGATTATAAATTGAATTCAGGTTCGTTATGTATTAATGCTGGAACTGAAGAATATAGTATTCTAGCTGCAATAGACTTTGATGGTAATATCAGAATTTCAGAAGAAACTATAGATATTGGTGCATTTGAGTATCAAGGAGATGGAAATAGAGTAAATAATGTTGAATTTAGTTTAGTGGAAGGAGTTTATCCAATTGATCAGATAGTTGAGCTTTCAACAATTACTCCTGATGCAACTATTTATTATACTTTAAATGGAACTGATCCTGATGAAACTTCGATATTATATAATGAGCCGATAAATGTTTCAAGAATAGGTATTATTAAAGCAAAAGCCTATAAAAATGAGATATCGCCTAGCTTTATTGAGAAAAGATCATATTTTATTGGACAGGAATTATCGGGTGACATTTCAGGAAACATTCCTAATACTGGGAAGCCTTATTTTATAACTGGTAATCTTAATGTTCCTTTAAGCACGACAGCAGTTTTAGAACCAGGTGTTGAATTTTTATTTATTGATAGATATAAAGTTGATATAAATGGTACGATCATAGCAGAAGGTTCTGAAACAGATTCAATTAAATTTAAAGTAGCTGATTTTTCTGATGATACTAAGAAATGGTATGGTATAGAATTTACATATAATTATACTTTAGACAATTCGATTTTCAGATATTGTGAAATTTCTGATTGTATTGGAACAGGAAGAGGGGCAGCTATTTATCTTGAAAAATCTTACAATGTGATTATCGATAAATGTACTATTGCAAACAATAAAACATCTTCGGATGCTGGTGCAATAAGTATTTTTAATGGTTCAAAGGATATAATAGTTTCGAATTGTGATCTTATTAATAATACAGCCGGAGGAATCGGAGGAGCAATATTTATTGATACTTATTCATATATACCAGAAAATATTTCAATTTTGAATAATAATATATATGGAAATCACTCAAATGGTAGTGGCGGTGGTATTGCAATGGATAGATGTACAAACTCTACTATTACAGGAAATAATATTTCAAATAATAGCTCAAATTATTTTGGAGGTGGAGTTTATTTATCAGGTGTATTAGCTAATAAACTTGTATTTGCAGAAAACAATATTGCAGAAAATTATTCAAAAAAGAACGGTGGTGGATTATATTTGACAGGATGTCATTTTTCTTTAACCAACAATTTTATATCTTCGAACTCAACAAGTGAGAACGGTGGTGGAGTATATACGACAAGCTGTACTGATTTGGTAATAGAAAGTAATAAAATCACAGATAACAAATCTGTCTTAGATGGTGCTGGAATAGATTGTTATTATAGTAATGGGAGTATTATAAAAAACAATTCAATTTTAAGAAATATTTCTAATAGGAATGGTGGCGGTGTGTATTTCAACTACACTAATACTGATTTTATTAACAATTCGATTGTGCTCAATACTGCAATGAGTGGAAGTGGAATCTATTTTGCAGGTTCAGGGACTTATACTCCTAAAATTATAAACAATATTGTATTTGGTAACAATATTGCAAATAGCTCAATCAATAGTCAGATAACAATAGTAGCGAATAATTACGATCCTGATTTTTTCAATAATAATATTGAAGGTGGAAGAGAATTGTTAGCTGGAGTAGGCAGTTCAGAAACTTACTTTACAGGCCAATATGTCGATAATATGAATGTTGATCCTTTATTCATTTCAGATAATGACTTCTCACTTGACAACTATTCTCCTTGTATAGATTCAGGAATTGCAGATGTATCAGAATTGAATTTACCAGAAACTGATCTTAATGGAAATCCTAGATTGGTAAATACAATTGATATTGGAGCTTACGAGTGGCAAACTAACGAACAATTGATCTCTGAGATTAAGTTCTCATTGGATGAAGGTAGATATAATATAGGTACAAATCTGGGTTTGTCATGTCAAACTACTGATGTAGATATTTATTATACTCTGGATGGTACGGAACCTGATGAAACGTCTACATTATATACAGATTCGATTTCACTGATCTCAGGGGATATGATAGTAAAAGCCAAAGCATCTAAAGAAGGAATGATAAGTGATGTTGTTGTAAAGCAATATGATATCGGTATTGAGATATCCGGTGAATTATCTGGCACTATAGAAAATGATGGTTATACTTATTTTGTAAATGGAGATATATTTATTAATAATGGTGAAACATTGATCGTTGAACCAGGTGTTAGTTTTAAATTTTTAGGTCACTATAAAGTAGATGTGCAAGGAACTATTATAGCAGAAGGAACTGAAAAAGATTCGATCATATTCACACCTTACGATAATACATTATTCTATGATTATACTATCACTGATGGTGGATGGAAAGGTTTTAAATTTATAAATACTCCGGCTCCAAATGATACTTCAAGATTTGAGTATTGCAAGATTGAATATTGTAAGGACATAGCTACGGGTTCAAATGGTGGTGCTTTTAGACTTGAGAATGTTAGTAAATTCAAAATAAATAATTCGTTGATTAATAATAATTATTCAAAAGTTAATGGTGGAGCAATTTACGCTTACCAATCATCAATTGAAATCACTAATTCGGATATGTCAAATAACTATGCAAATACGTATGGTGGTTGTTTATACGTTAATAACAGCAGTTTAACTGACAAGCACGTTAATATTGAAAAGAATAATATAATAGATAATAGAGCTTACAGCCAATCCGGAGGAGGAATTGCTCTAAATGGTGTGATTTCGGCATCTATTTCAGGAAATATTATTGAATCAAATGTTTCTAATTGGTATGGAGGAGGAATTCATGCATATGGATCAATTTTCACAATTTCTAATAATTTAATATCAAATAACTCTTCAATATATAGTAGAGGTGGTGGTGGTGGATGTTATTTTGATAAATTAAAGATAAATATGTACAATAACACAATTGTAAACAATGATGCTCCCGCTGGAACCCAAATTTATTTCTATAGGTCCACTACAGGTAATGAGTATAATTTATCAAATAATATAATTTACAATCATAATTCTGATGGGAATAATAATATCTATATCTATTCTTCTTGGGTTGATCCGAATTTTAAAAATAATTTAATACAGGGTGGATATGAAAGTTTTACCGGCACTGGAGGAAGTGATAGTTATTTTACTGGTGAATTTACAAACAATATTGATATAGATCCCCTGTTTTCTGATTTAGAAAATAATAATTACGGCTTGACTGAGTTGTCACCATGTATAAATTCAGGTTTAATTGATCTTTCCGAATTGAATATACCTTTGTATGACCTTGCAGGTAATCACAGGATCATAGATGATATTATCGATATTGGTGCTTATGAATATGGAACAGCTATCCAACTAGCATCTCCGATTATTTATCCTGAATCAGGTAATTTTGCTGATTCGATATCAGTATGGATAGGATCAGAAGACGGACAAGGACTAATATATTATACTATAGATGGTTCCGAACCCTCAATGGAAAGTGAAACAGCAAAACTATTTACAGACAGTATTAAAGTAGGTAATGATGTAAATATTGTTAAGGCAAAAATATTTAAAGAAGGTTTAGTTGAAAGTAATACTGTAACAGAAAAATATTATATCGGTGGTTATTCCTCAGATGTTTACGGTTTATGGACAAAAGCAAACAGTCCTTATTTTATAAAATCGGATATTACCATACCAAACGGCAAAAAGTTAACAATTGAACCGGGAGTAGAAGTAATATTTGCAAATGAAAGTGGATTGACAGTAGATGGTGCAATTGAAGCAAACGGTTTAAGAACAGATTCGATATATTTCCATGCTGAATATGATTCAGTAGGATGGAAAGGTCTTAATTTTGATCAACCAAATGCATCTAATGGATATTCAACTATTTCATACTGTAATTTTAATAATGCAAGAACTTTAGGAACAGAAACCGACGGTGGAGCTATTTACTGTTACAAATGGTCGAAAATATATATTGATAATTCAACTTTTGAGAATTGTATGGCAACTGAAGAAGGTGGAGCAGTATATAGCTATATGTCTTCTCCTAATATCAGAAACAATACTTTCAAAAACAATTCATCTACAAATGGTGGAGCGCTATATGCCTATTATTATATTACAGATAATTCGATATCAAACAATTTATTTTATAATAATTCTGCAGAAAAAGGTGGAGCGATATATTTAAACTATTATACTAAAACAATTATTAACAATACTATAACAAATAATTATTCATCTCTCGATGGTGGTGGATTATTTCTATATAATTGTTCTCCCCAATTTTATAATAATCTAGTATTTGATAACAAAGCAATGATCGAAATAAATCAAATTTCATTAAGCAATACTACATCAGACCCCTCATTCATAAATAACAACATACAGGGAGGAAAAGAATCTTTTTCCGGTATAGGGTCTGGATATGAATACTATGGAGAATACACTAGTAATATTGATGTTGAACCGTATTTCGTTGATGTTCAAAATAACAATTATGATCTTCAAGCATACTCACTTTGTATTAATAATGGAAGCGAAAGTGCTTACAATTTTGATATTCTTAGCTATGACCTGAATGGAAATGAAAGGACACATAATTCTAAGACTGACATAGGTGCATTTGAATATCAGAATATCTATCAATATGTAGAGACTCCGGTAATATCAAATAATGAAACATTTTATACAGAACAATTTCTAGTTGAGATATTCAGTCTTACAGATGATACAAATATTTATTATACATTGGATGGTTCAGAACCTGACAAAAATTCTAATCCTTATACCAATGGATCTCCAGTTTTAATTTCATCTAATACAACAATAAAAACAAAAGCTTACAAAGATGGTTATACACCGAGTTTAATTCAATCTAAAGTTTACTATTTTGGAAGAGAGCTAAAGGGAAACCTTTCTGGAACACTAGCCTATAAAGATTTGCCTTATTATGTAACGGGTGATCTAAATATTTTAGCAGGAGATAGCCTTCACATAACTGAAGGTGTGGATATAAAGTTTATGGATCCATATCAATTGCAAGTAAGAGGAAAATTAATTGCTATTGGTACTAATGAAGAACCAATAAATTTTAGCCCAGTTGACAATTCAGGTTTCTTTCTTAATAAGCATTTTACTGGAGGTTGGAAAGGAATATATTTTTACTATGCAAATTTAGAAACTAATAAATTAAAGTATTGCATTTTTAAAAACTCAAAAAAAATAGATAGTGGTTATCAAGTTGACTCTCATGGTGGTGTTATATACAATGTTGGTTCAAAAGTTTCAATAGAAAACAGCAAGTTCATTGATAATAAAGCAAAATATGGTGGTGCTATTTCTTCAAATGGTAATGCTGAAATGGTTTGTAGAAATAGTATATTTGTCGGGAATAAAGCTTTCTATTGTGGATCTTATACTGGGTATGGTGGAGCAATCCATTCTTACAGTAATTCAACTAATAAATATTTAAACAATTTATTCACCGATAATGAAGGTGTGTGGGGTGGTGCAGTATATACTAGTTCTAAAAATGAAATTTATTTGAACAACACATTTGTAAATAATTCAGCAAATAATGGAGGTGGATTGTTTTTTGACATGAATTCAGGAACTAACTCTAAGATAATAAATAACATAATTTATTCGAATACAGATATTTATGGAGGTAGTCAAATATGGTTGCGCTTATCTACATCACCTGATTTTGAATACAATAATATACAGGGAGGATTTGAAGAATTCGGAGGTCAGGTTACTCAATATACAGGTGTATACGAAAACAACTTACAATTCTATCCAGGATTTGATCTTGATAATGAAGCTGATCCGTATTCATTGTTAGAATATTCACCTCTTATTAATGCAGGCAAGCCAGATCTTAATGGGTTAGATATCCCAGAATCAGATTTAATGAATAATCCAAGGATCTACAATGGAAGTGAAGTAAGGATTGATATAGGTGCTTATGAATTCCAAGGTGAACCTAATGGTGATCCTATTATAGTATTCAGTCCGTCTGATAAAGTTAATTTTGGATTTGTTCAAGATGGTGAAATAGAGGAACAAACTTTATATATTGAAAATATAGGAACTAGACAATTATCAATCACGGATATTTCATTATACAATGAGAATTCTGATTTCTCAGTAGTTAATTTTGATGGAACAAAAGAAGCATTTAATCTTGTTATATTACCTCACTCAATGGATAGTGTTAAGGTTATATTCAATCCTAATTCCGGTGAGGATAAGAATTATTCAGATATAATTAAAATTGCTTCTACAGAACTCACATCAAACCTTATCGTAAACGTTGAAGGAATGGGGATAGGCGGAACATATATTGATAATAATGGATTGATATCTGGTACATGGACGAAAGATAATAATCCTTATAACATAGTAAGAGATGTTGAAGTTGATGGAAGTTTAGTTATTAATGAAGGTGTTATTGTAAGATTCTTTGGACATTCTAATTTTAAAGTAGCTGTGAGTGACGTATTGACGATTAATGGTACTTACGATGAAAAAGTATTGTTTACATCAGCTGACACTACAGGTTTTGATATCCGTCCTGACGATCTGAATGGTGGTTGGAGAGGAATTACTTTTGAAAATTCAGGTGATGATGATATAATTAATCATTGTATTATAGAGTATTGTAAAAAAGTAAAACCAAACAATGTTTCACGACCTGAACCAGAAGATATATTAGATGAGTATTATGCAGGTGCAATATATTTAAACAACTCTAATCCTTTAATAACTAATTCCTCAATTAGAAGCAATAGAGGATACGGATCAAGTGCAATCTATGCTTTAAATTCGAATCCTGAACTTATAAATCTAAAAGTATACAGCAACAGATCCAGGTTAGAAAAACTAACTGAAAGGATATATAATTATACCTCGGGTGTAGTGTATTTCAATAATTCAACTGAAGAAATAGATATTATCAATTCAGCATTTTATGATAATAAGCTGGAAGTTGGAGCAACAGGTTGTAGCCTAGGATATTACGATGCTGCAGTTATGCTATTGAATTCAAGTGCAAAGATTACAAACTGTACTCTTGTGGGACAAAAGACATATTTTGGATTGATAAGATGTAGAAGATATTCAAACCCTACAATAATTAATTCAATAATATGGAATAATGATCTAAGCACAAATATTTACTTAGACGATGACTTTAGTGATCCTAATATTTATAATTCAAATATCAGTGATGCTGAAAACAGTATAAAGCTAGGGGCAAATTACTTTATTTCGGATCTTGAATTTGATGAAAATATTTATACTGGAGAATATGTTGAAAATATTGATATTGATCCTGACTTCGCAATATCTGATCCCTTATTTGGATATATAGAGGATTATGAAGACAAATATGAACTTAGAAACATATCTTCAAGCATAAATGCAGGTAAGATCGATATAACAGAACTAAACCTACCTGACTTAGATATTCTAAACAATCCTAGGATATATCAGCAAGGAGAGATTAGAGTTGATCTGGGTGCTTATGAGTATCAGAATTTACCTGCAGGTGATCCTATTGTTGGATTGAGTCATTCTGAAATTGATTTTGGTTACACATCAACTGGAGATATCAAAAGAGATACTCTAACAATTTATAATCATGGTAACACAGCTCTTGAAATTTCAAATTTTGATTTTTCACAAGTTGAGACTGTTTACTCTGTAGAATTTTTCGAAACATCGGTAAATAATATACCTGCTCATGGGTTAGATAGTATAATTGTAAAATTCTCACCTACTCCTAATGTTGAAAGAAATTATGATAACACTCTACTAATAACAACAAATGTAGGAACAAAACCTATCAGTCTTTCCGGTAAAGCTCTTATTGGAACTATAGTCCCTGAAGGATTTGTGTCTGGTAATTGGTTAAAAGAGAATGAACCATACAACGTTATTGGTAATATTGAGGTTGATGATCTACTATCAATATCACCGGGTGTGAATGTACTTTTCCGAGGAAGATATAAGCTTGATGTTGGAGAAAACTCTACTTTAAAGGCACTAGGATCTTCCGATGAAAGAATTATGTTCACTGCAACTGATTCACTTGGTTTCTATGGAGATATCGAAGAAAATCTTGACGGATGGGGTGGAATAAAATTTATCAACAGTGGTTCTGATGATATGTTCATATACTGTGATTTTAAGTATGCAAACTCCTATGCTTACAAAGACCAGTATGAATCAGACTCAACATTAGTTAGAGGTGGTGCGATATATTGTAAAAATTCAGGACCGATCATTATGAATTCTGAATTTGAAAATAACTTATCACAGCATGGTTCCGCGATTTATTATGAAGATTGTACTAGTGGAATAATTTTAAATTCGAAATTTAAAAATAATATAGCACAAACAATTGAGATCTCTAATGTAATATCTCTATTCGGATTAAGTTATACAGAAACTGAAACTTACTCAAGTACTGGTGGTGCTATCAAGATGCTGAATAGTGATATAAAGATATCAAATTCGATTTTCGAATATAACAGATCTTCTTCTGGAGGAGCGTTATATGTTGAAAATTCTATTACGGAATTGTATAACAATCTTTTCTTTAGTAATGAATCTAATAATGGTGGAAGTATTTATATAAGATCTGCTGAAGCATTGATGTCAAATAACACATCAGTTTGGAATAAGGCTAAAACTGGTGGAAGTATTTATATCTATAGATCTTCACCAGTTATTATAAATTCTGTATTTAGAGATAACACAGCAGAATTATACGGTAAACAGATATATATTGATGATAGCGATAATGATAATACTTATTCTTTCCCTGTTATCCAATATAATAATATTGAAGGTGGGTTGAAAACTGGTATAACAATGAACCAGTATAAGTCGTACGAAGGTTCATATTATGCAAATATGGAATTTGATCCTAAATTTAATTCAGAAAATTCAAATCCTTTCAGCTTGCAACAATCTTCCCCATGTATCAACGCTGGTACACCAAGTAGTGTAGTTCTATCAAACTTAACTACAACTGATCTGGCTAATAATGCTAGAATATATAACGGAACTATTGATAGAATAGATATTGGAGCATATGAATATCAGGGAGAATTAATTGGAGAACCATTGATCGCAGTTGAAAAGGATGACCTGCACTTCTGGTATCAACCAGCGGGTAAAGACACAACCATTACAGTAGAGTTATATAATCATGGAAATAATCTACTTTCTGTAAATAGTTTAGGATTTGCAGAAGGAACAAACTACACTTGCGAATCATTTGGAAGTGCGAAAAGATTATCTGATATCAAATTTAGAAGTATCAAGGTTAAGGCTTCAATCAAAGGGGATCCGATCTTAGATATTCAAGCACATGAGGTAGATAGTCTATTAATACGCTTTACGTCAAATTTAAATGAAACAAAAAAATATGAAGAAATAATAAGCATATATTCTAACGCTCAAGAAGATATATATATGGATTTAAAGGGTTACGGACTTCTTGGAACAGTAATTTATGGTGGAATTGTTGAAGATCAAACCTGGTCAAAATCAGGTAATCCATATCATATTATTGGAGATATAGATATTACAGGTGCATTAAATATTGATCCGGGTGTTAATGTATTGGTACAAGACTATGAGAAGATCAATGTAACAAGTTCAGGTAAGTTACTAGCATTGGGAACCGAAGCTGAACCAATCCACATAACTTCAGGAGAACCTGATCTGTTTAACGATTCTTCATCTAAAGATGGTGGATGGGGTGGTATAAGATTTAGTTATACAGGATATGATGATATATTGGATCATTGTATTATTGAAAATGGTAAAAAACTTGTTACAGGAGAGTATTTCAGTGGTGTTGAAAATTCATCTGGTGGCGCAATTTGTGCGATAAACTCATCACCAAAGATTTTAAATTCAACATTCATTAATAATAATGCTAAAGATGGTGGAGCAATTTCATTAATCGGAGGAAGTACTTATGCTGAAATCAATAATTGTACCATTGAGAATAATTCAGCAGTAAATGGTGCAGGTATTTACAACGAACAATCTAATTCAGTTATTAAATTAACAGTGATTCAAAATAATACATCTTCAGGTAATGGAGGTGCGGTATTTAGCTTTAGACCTTCTGATCAAGCTAATAATAATTCTGAATTCAAATTGATCGGTAATAGATTTCTTAGTAATCAATCAGGGAAGGGAGGAGGATTATGTGCAATTAATTCAAGCCCTTACCTTGAAAGTAATATTATTGTACAGAATCGCGCGGATTTTGGTGCAGGTTTATACCTTGAATTCAATGAATCAAGAATAATAAATAATACTATTTCAGACAACTATGCAACTATGGTAGGAGCAGGTGTATATATTTATAAAGCTTCAGAACCAAAATTTACTAATTGTATAATATTCAACAATAGAGCTCCTGAATATGTTTATGGAGATATTCCACCAACAAGTGAATATTATAGACCTCCTTTCATACTCATAGTAGATGAGAATAAGCAAATTGTGTCTCATTCATACATTGCGTTTCCTAAGCTTTATTATAGTAAACCCGAATTTGATTATTGTAATATTGAAGGTGAAGATAGAAATATAGTTGATTTTACGGAAATAATTTCCCCAGAAGGTGTAACTTATCAAAGACATCATTTCAGTCAGAGATATGTGAAAAATGTCGAATGTCGTCCAGAATATGAAAACGATTATACATTACAAGAAGGATCTCCATGTATTAATTTAGGAACTCCAATAGTTGATGATCTTGAATTAGCCGATTACGATGCATACAACAATCAAAGGATTAAAGAAGACACATACATCGATTTGGGAGCTTGTGAATATCAAGAAATCAATAATCCGAAGCCAGTATTAACACATACTGTTGATGAAATTGAATTTGGAAATATCTTTGCTGAGCAGACAAAATCAGAAAAATTATATTTTTGTAACAGTGGAAATGAAGTATTACATATAACAGGTCAATCTTTTGAAGATCTTACTGGAAATTTTGAACTAACTCGTTATGAAGGTGATACGGGTGATAGTTTTATAATGAATATTGATGTTCATGAAAGAGATAGTTTAATGGTGACATTCAATCCAACAGACAGCATCAATTATTATTATCTGGATGCAGTTATCACTGCAGGGGAAGAGGTTGCAGGTAAAAGATTACCTTTGACAGGAACAGGAGTTGTTCAACCTGATCTTATCGTAACCAATGTTGAGATACCTGCAAGTATAAATTCCGGTGAGACATTTGAAGTGAAATGGGTTGTAAAAAATATAGGAGTGACTGCAACAAATGTTTCTGAATGGAAAGATAGAATATATTTAACACAGTCTAATTCAACAGAATTATTTATTGAAGAGATTGATGCAGCAACTGAACTTGGAGATTTTGAAAATTTGGGTTATCTGCTTCCTGGAGAGAGTTATAGTAATACAACAATGGTAAAAATTAGTAGTGAATTGATCGGTGAATATCATATTGCTGTTTCTACTGATTCAAAAGAAAATATGATCGAAAGGGTAGAGGATAATAATGCTTTAGTTTCATCTGAATCAATGAATATCGAATTAACATTACCACCAGATCTACAGGTTACTTATATGGATGTTCCTACAAATGCAGAATCAGGAAAAGAAGTCCATATATCATGGATGGTCTCAAATCTTGGGGATAATCCAACATCTGAAGATTCAAAATGGAATGATAAAGTTTATTTCTCTATTGATCCTGTATTTAGTACGAGTAATTCTAGATTATTATATACTTATGAGCATAGCGAACAACTAGCAAATGGCATCAATGAGTTTGATCTAGATTCAACATACACTGTGTCTGTTGATGTAAGATTACCACATAAAGCTCAAGGTATACATACTGCAGTTCATGAAGATTCAGTTCTAACTGAACTTGGTGACTGTTACATTCACATTGTTACAGATGACGGAAATGCTGTTGAAGAATACATCAATGAAGGAAATAATACTTTACAAAAACCGATTAGATTACTACTAACTCCACCTGATTATAAAGTTGTAGATGTAAGAGTACCTCAAACAACGATTTATTCAGGTCAAACATGTAAAGTTGAATGGTTAGTCAAGAATCTTGGTCCTGGTGTAAATAATGATTATTACGAAAAGACGTGGGAAGATAGAATTTATATTTCGCCCGATGATTATCTGAACACAGATGGTACGATGGTAAATGACGAAGTTCTGGCAACGCATTATTTATCTGATGATAACATAATCTACTATAGTGATGAAAATACTAAAGTGATACTTGATTCAACATATATAGTATCTAGAGATGTAATAATACCTGAAGGTTATGAAGGAAATTATTTCATATTTGCAGAAGCAGATTGTAATGATGATATATTCGAATATGATGAAGTGTTCCAGTCTATTTATAATAATGTGGGAACACCAGCAATCCTAAATGTGGGTCTTACACCACCACCGGATCTTTATGTTAACTCCATAACAATTCCTGATAGTGCTACTGCTGGATCATCGATGGAAGTTGTTTGGGAAGGAATAAACCAGGATAACGATATGTCAAACAAAGAATGGTATGATTATGTTTATATATCATCTTCAGTTGAATTTGACAAATCAAAAGATAAATATCTTGGAAAAGTTAACGTTGATTACTCAGAAAGAACTTTTGCAAATAGCGATACATATGAAAATTCGCTTACTGTACAAATTCCAAATGATTTATATGATAGAAAATATGTTCATATAATAGCGGACGCTACTAATTCTGTGTATGAGCACAATAATGAGAATAACAACGTTAGAACTTCAGAAATCTTCATTGATCCTTATCCAGCGATCAATCTTTTGGCAGATACTTTAATTTGCCCGACAGAAGGTAATTCAGGAAATCCAATAAGTGTACTCTGGAAGGTTGAAAATATAGGATTAGCTTCCACGACATCAAGTGTATGGTATGATGGTGTTTATTTATCAACTGACAGTATTTGTGATCCAGCAGTTGATATTGAAATCGGGAATTTTATTCATTATGGAAAACTGGATACAAATGCTATTTATACCAATACAAAAACAGTTTATCTACCTGATGGAATTGAAGGTAACTTTTACTTAATGTTGAAAACAGACATTGCAGAGATTAATTCAGATACGGATAGATTAAATAATGTAACCTTTGAAAAGATAGCAATAACTAAAACACCTTATCCGGATACAGTTATAGATGAATTAATAGTTACAGCAGTTACCGGATCAAAGGAAAAGATCGTAGTACCTACAGATGTTATAGCTGGCCAACCAATTGACATTAGTTGGAAAATAACTAATGAAGGAACTATCGAAACTCAGGACAAATTATGGTATGATGTAGTATACTTATCTAAAGATACTTTAGTAACTGAAGATGATATCTTGCTGAAAATAACTATGAGAGACAATGGACTTCAGGAAGGTGAATCTTATAATGTAAACATAGAGGAATATATTCCTAACTATGCAAATGGCCTGTATTATGTGATCTTGAAAACTGATGCCTGGGATACAATGTTCGAGGAGGTAGAAACTAATAATATAGAATATGCTCCTATTAATATTACACTTCCTAAGATTGTTGATCTAATTGTTACTGATGTGAGCATTCCTTCAAGTATTAACTCAGGAGATACAGTAACTGTCAACTATACAGTTAAAAATGTTGGAATTAATGCTGCTGCCGGATGGCTTACAGATGGTGTTTATTTCTCGACTGATTCAATATTAGATACAGAAGATGCCCTTATGGGATTAAATAAATATTATGTGTCACTTGATCCCGAGCAAGAAGTTAAGATGTCAACGACAACCAATATTACACGTTCGTTTGAAAAAGATGATGACGGAATTAATATTCAGGATATATTGATCTCAGATTTGATCCAGAGCAAAGGAGAAGATAACTTATTTGAAGGTGAAATGCCTGGTGTATTACCAGGAGATTACCATGCAATAGTTAAAGTAGATATGAAAAATAATATACGTGAAGATGACCTGACAAATAACACAGGTTTTTCAATATCGACTATCAATACTGATTTCCCTACGATCACACCTGGAATAACTGTATCAGATAATGTTGAGTATAGTAAATCAAAATATTATAAATTGATCGTTGATGAAGTTCTTGCAGGAAAAGATCTCAGAATAAACTTAAGTGCATTTGCAAAAGATGATGCACCTATTGAGATTTATGTTGCTCATGATCGAATTCCTGAGATATATGATTTTGATTATTCTTCAACAGAACCGTTCGAATCGAATCAGGAAATATTATTACCTACCGCTGAACAGGGTCAATATTATATCAGATTATATTGTCCAGCTCAACCTGTAACCGGAGATGAGAATCATGCATATAATCTGGTTGTAACAGAAATGCTATTCTCTTTATTGGACATTGTACCTGCATATGGTGGTACTGGCGGTGATATTACTTGTGAAGTAAGAGGTGGATCATTTAAAGACTCATTGGAGGTTTACTTATATAAAGATGGTGTAGAATTAACAAAACCCATCGATGTTGAAAAAATTAATACAACAGAATTGAAAGTAACATGGAGACTTAATGATGTTGATGGCAATGATCTAGCATTAGGTTTTTATGATCTTGTCGTAAAAAAAATAACCGATACTGCTACAGATCAAATTGTTTTAAAAGAATCATTCGAAATTCAGGAACAAAGGATCGAATTAATAGCAAATAGACTTGCATATCCTGAGAATTTACGAAGAGTCTCAAGTATGTTTGGAACGTTACCTGCTAATCCAGCTAACCATACATATGTTTTCAAGAATAACGGTAATGTAAACATACCATATGTAAGAGCGGATATTAAAATTTCTGATAACTTGAAAGTTATATCGGTGTATTCAGAAAAGTTTATTCAATTAAATGATCTTGAAGCATCGGAAGGGTATTTTAAATATGAAATAGATAATGCAATGTCATTTGACAATGATAATGCATTTGAAATTCCTTTACTTGCTAAAGATATCGCACCTGAAGAATATCTTGAATGTAAACTGAACTTCACAAATTACACAGGCCTGAGCGTCAATAGTGCTGTTAACCTAGAATGTTTAAGTCAAAATGATTTCATTGAAAGGTTTGATTCTAACATATTGAATTTAAGAAATTATGTACTGACTAATTCAGAGAAATTCTCTACAGATCTGATAATATCAGCTTATGATTACGATAAATTTAAAGCAATCGCATATAGAAATGCAATTGAAATGGGTGTTTTAAGTGAAGATTATGCTACGAATGGTAATCCAGTTAATATAGTGCCTGAAGATCTAGAAGTATGGTGGGAATATTCACCGGATATAAATACGGCAATAGCAACTGACATTGCTTATGGTTATGGAGATATTGAACAGGCGATTGATTATTACTCTGAAACTTTAATTGACACTCTGAACAGGAAAGTATTATTTGCATTAGGTTCATTCTTGCCAAATGACTTAGATACTACCGAACCAATGTTGATTTGTGATGAGATTGTTGGTAGTTTTGATCCGAATGATATCTCGGGTACTCCTGGATATGGAGATGATCACTATGTTAAAAATGATAATTGGCTTAATTACAATATTCAATTTGAAAATGATGCAAATCAGGCAACAGCACCTGCTTCAATAGTAAATATTAAGCAAAAACTAAGTGAGAATGTTGATCCTAGAAATTTCAGAATTCAGGATTTCGGTTTCGGTAAGTATCAGTTTGAGGTTGAAGAAAATACTGCTTATTACACTGAAAGATTAGATCTTAGAGATTCCTTAGGTGTATATGTCGATTTTGTTGCAGGTCTTGACATATGGACAAATGAGATATTCTTTGAATACAAAACTATTGATCCTCAGACAGGAAGTGTTCCAGTGGATGCAAATTCAGGATTCCTGGCAATAAACGATTCATTGGGTAGCGGTCAGGGATATGTGAACTATAAGATTCTTCCAAAAGAAGAGTGTGTTACAGGTGATAGTATAACTGCAATGGCTAAGATCGTCTTTGATAGTAATGCACCGATAAATACACCTGAATGGCTTAATGTTATAGATGCGGGTAGACCTGTAAGTAGGGTAGACTCATTAGAAAATTATCGTGAGCATGAAATGTTCAATGTTTATTGGAGTGGTGAAGATGATTCCTTGGGTTGTGGTATTAGAAATTACTCAATTTATGTTTCAATGAATGAAGGACCATTTGAAATATGGATAGAAAATACTACTGATACATTAAGTGTATTTACTGGTAATATTTCAAACAAGTATGAATTCTATAGCATTGCGACAGATAATGTTGGGTACAGAGAACTGGATAAAAACGAAGGAGAGGGTGTAGTTGTTGGAAATATTATACCTGAGATAGTTAACCTGAATGATATCTCGTTCCCTGAGGATACAACATATGAGCTGGATCTTAATTCAATAATCATTGATGATGATCCGTCTACTGTAACTTGGAAAATAAGAAAGACTATTTCTACACCTGATGGCACAGATTCACTTTATGTAATTGTCGATAATAATTTGAAAACGACTACATTTATGGCTACTCCGAATTATGTCATTGACAATGTTCCATTTGAATTCACGGCTACGGATAATGGTGGTCTTACTGCAATAGATACTGTTCTAGTAACTGTATCACCTGTTAACGATGCACCTGTTGTTAGCTTACAGATACCTGATCTTGAAAGAGATGAAGATTTTGTAGAATTTACCATAGACCTGAATAACCACTTCAGTGATGTTGATAATTCAGTTCTAACTTATATAGTAGCTAATAATTCCGCGGAAGTTACTTCTTCAATCAAGGATAATATCTTAACTTTAAGTAGTGTGTTAAACTGGAGTGGTAGTGCTGATATTTCTGTAACTGCAAATGATCTTGTGTCTAAACTATCCGTTAATGATAGCTTTAGATTAATAGTATCACCAGTTAACGATGCACCTGTTGTAAGTACACCTCTTGCAGACATAACTAAAGATGAAGATTTTACAGAATTCACAATTGATCTGAATGGAAATTTCAGTGATATAGATACATCTACATTAATATTCACAGTAACAAACGACAATAACCAAGTTAACTGTGTAATAACAGACAACATCTTAACGATCAATAGTGTTCTTAATTGGAATGGAGATGCAAATATATCTGTTACTGCTTCTGATGATATTTCTAAAGATGTGAAAAACACTAAAACATCTTCTAGAATTTCTTCACTGAGAAGGGATGTAGAAATAATTGAAGATGACTCAAGAAGCGTTTGTATCGATTCGTTCATACTAACCGTTAATCCTGTGAATGATGTACCTGAGATAAGTACACCACTAGCAGATATAACTAAAGATGAAGACTTTGCAGAGTTCACTATAGATCTAAATACTCATTTCTCAGATCTTGATGGTGATGCATTATACTATTCAGTAGCTAATAATTCTACTCAAGTTACTTGTGAAATAGTGGGTAATATCCTAACAGTTGGTAGCGTACTTAACTGGAACGGTGTGACTTCTGTAACTATCACTGCGAATGACAGAGTTAACAAGCTAAGTGTAACTGATGCGTTCGACATAACTGTAACACCAGTGAACGATGCACCGATAGTAAGCTTAGAGTTAGCTGATATTGTACGTGACGAGGACTTCGTAGAGTTTACAATAGATCTTAACGAGCATTTCAGTGATATAGATACAGCGGTCTTAACTTACACAGTAGCGAACGAATCAAATAAAGTTAACTGTGTGATTATAGATAATGTAATAACAATAAACAGCGTACTAAATTGGAATGGAGTTGCTGACATAGCGATTACTGCTAACGATGGGGAGTATACTGCTAATAGCGCATTTGATATCACAGTTAATCCTGTCAATGATGTACCTGAAATAAGTACACCGCTTGCAGATGTAACAGTTGATGAAGATTTTGCCGCATTTACTATAGATCTAAATACACATTTCTCAGATCTTGATGGTGATGCGTTATACTATTCTGTAGCTAATAATGGTGCAGAGGTTAAATGTAATATAGTGGGTAACATCCTAACAGTTGGAAGTATCTTAAACTGGAATGGTAAATCACCTGTAACAATTACTGCGAATGACAGAGTTAATAAACTAAGTGTAACTGATGCATTCGATATAACTGTGAATGCAGTAAACGATGCACCTGTTGTAAGCTTAGAACTTGCTGATCTTGTACGTGATGAGGATTTTGTAGAGTTTACAATTGACCTGAATGAACATTTCAGTGATATAGATACTTCAGTTTTGACTTACACAGTTGAAAATAACACTTCTGAAGTTAACGCTGTTATTACAGATAATATATTAACAATAAACAGTGTACTGAACTGGAATGGAGTTGCAAATGTATCTGTTACTGCTTCTGATAATGAATACACTGCTAACAGTAACTTCGACATCACAGTTAACCCTGTGAATGATGTACCTGAAATAAGTACACCACTTGCAGACTTAACTAAAGATGAAGATTTTACAGAATTCACTATAGATCTAAATACACATTTCTCAGATCTTGACGGAGATGCATTAAGCTATTCAGTAGCTAATAATGGGGCAGAGGTTACTTGTAAGATAGTGGATAACATCCTGACTATTGGAAGTATCTTAAACTGGAATGGTGTAACTCCTGTAACTATTACTGCGAACGACAGAGTTAATAAACTAAGTGTAACTGATGCATTCGATATAACTGTGAATGCAGTTAACGATGCACCTGTTGTAACTTTAGAGTTAGCTGATCTTGTTAGAGATGAGGACTTTGTAGAGTTTACAATTGATCTGAATAACCACTTCAGTGATATAGATACTGCAGTCTTAACATACACAGTAGCTAACGATGTAAACGAAGTTAACGCTGTAATAACAGATAATGTATTAACTATAAACAGTGTACTAAACTGGAACGGAGTTGCAAATATATCTGTAACTGCTGCTGATGGGGAATACACTGCTAACAGTTCATTCGCTATCACAGTTAACCCTGTAAATGATGTACCAGAAATAAGTACACCACTTGCAGACATAACTAAAGATGAAGATTTCGCAGCATTCGCTATAGATCTAAATGAGCATTTCACAGATCTTGACGGTGATGTGTTGTATTATTCTGTAGCGAATAATGGTACTGAAGTTACTAGTTCAATCGCAGGAAATATCCTGACAGTTGGAAGTATCTTAAACTGGAACGGTGTAACTCCTGTAACAATTACAGCAAATGACCGAGTTAACAAGCTAAGTGTAACTGATACGTTCGACATAACCGTAAATGCAGTTAACGATGCACCGGTTGTTACTCTAGAACTTGCTGATGTAATTAGAGATGAGGACTTTGCAGAGTTTACAATAGATCTGAATGAACATTTCAGTGATATAGATACTGCAATCTTAACTTATACAGTAGCTAACGAATCAAACGAAGTTAACTGTGTAATAACAGACAACATCTTAACAATAAACAGTGTCCTTAACTGTAACGGGGTTGCAAATGTATCTGTAACAGCTTCTGATAATGAATACACTGCTAATAGTAACTTCGACATTACAGTTAACCCTGTAAATGATGTACCTGAGATAAGTACACCATTAGCAGACATAACTAAAGATGAAGACTTTGCAGAGTTCACTATAGATTTAAATACACATTTCACAGATCTTGATGGTGATGCGTTATACTATTCAGTAGCTAACAATGGTGCAGAGGTAACTTGTTCAATCGCTGATAATATCCTAACAGTTGGTAGTATACTTAACTGGAACGGACAATCATCTGTAACTATTACTGCGAACGACAGAGTTAACAAGCTAAGTGTAACTGATGCATTCGATATAACTGTAACACCAGTAAACGATGCACCGATAGTAAGCTTAGAATTAGCTGACATAACTGTGGATGAAGACTTTGCAGAGTTTACAATAGATCTGAATGAACATTTTAGTGATATAGATACTGCGATCTTAACTTACACAGTAGCTAACGAATCAAATGAAGTTAATGCTACAATAATAGATAATGTATTAACTATAAACAGTGTACTAAACTGGAACGGAGTTGCAAATGTATCTGTAACTGCCGGCGATGGGGAATACACTGCAAACAGCGCATTCGCTATCACAGTTAATCCTGTAAATGATGTACCTGAGATAGCTACACCACTTGCAGACATAACTAAAGATGAAGATTTTACTGAATTCACTATAGATTTAAATGAACATTTCTCAGATCTTGACGGAGATGCGCTGTATTACTCTGTAGCTAATAACAATGCAGAGGTTACTTGTAAGATAGTGGGTAACATCCTAACAGTTGGAAGTATCTTAGACTGGAATGGTGTATCTCCTGTAACAATCACTGCGAATGATAGAGTTAACAAGCTAAGTGTAACAGATGCATTCGACATAACTGTAATACCGGTAAACGATGCACCGATCGTAAGCTTAGAACTTGCTGATCTTGTACGTGATGAGGATTTCGTAGAGTTTACAATTGATCTGAACGAACACTTCAGTGATGTTGATACATCTACATTAAACTACACAGTAGCAAATGATGCAAATGAAGTTAACTGTGTAATAACAGATAATGTATTAACTATAAACAGTGTACTAAACTGGAATGGAGTTGCAAATGTATCTGTAACTACTAACGATGGGGAATACACTGCTAATAGTAACTTCTCTATCACAGTTAATCCTGTGAATGATGCTCCGATCATCACACTTCCTGAGTATATTGAATTCTTATCAAATGAGAAGGTAAAATTAAATCTAAGTGATTATATAATCGACATTGATAATTCTATTGACGAATTGACTTTATCATGGGTTGGAAACACAGGTATTGTTCTTAATAGAATTGATTCAATATTAGTTATAAGTGCTGCAACACCTGAAACTTATTGCAGAGAAGCGATCACTGTAACTGTTAATGATCTATCCGAATCTGATTCTCAGACAATTACTATCAGATGTGCTCCTGAATTTGATGCACCTAATATCAAGAAACTTATTGGTAATAGTGTGAAAGTATTCCAGGATATGAGATTACATCTTCAAGTTTGGGAAAGAACAGGTATGGGTCATGTTGATGCTGAATATACTGTGAATGGTGTTACTGAAACTATCAGAATGGAATGCTTGAATGAACTTGAGCAAAGTGGTTATACTTATCCGGATTCATGCGGATTGAAATTATATCAGTATGTTGCTGATATTCCTGCTCAACATATAACATCAGTTGGTAGAGTAAGATTCCATCTGGAAGATATAGCTGAGAACACAGGTATTAGCACGTATTACTTGATCACTTGGCAATTACCTACTGAGAACTTCAAGTTCGTTGAAGGTTTTGAAGGAGATGTCTTCGGGGAAGATGAATGGATCAGCTCTGAGACTGATAATGATAGCCTGTCATGGAAAACTGATATTAAACCTTATACCGGAGAATTCTGTGTTGCTTCTTACGATTCAAGTAATATAGGGGAGAACTATCTGATATCTCCTGAGATTAAATTTGCACCTAATAAAGGTTTTAGAGTTTCATTTAGAGCTCAGGGTTATAATTCAAGACTGAGATTGATGGTTTCTACTACTACGAACGAGTTAAGCAGCTTCACTGATGTTGTTTATGATGAAGTTATCAATAGTGACTTTGAAGAGGTGATCGTTGATCTTTCTGAATACAGTAAGGAAGATGTTTATCTTGCATGGGTTCACTCCGGAGATACTGATAATGAAAGCATGATCAAAATTGATGATGTGATCGTTATTGAATACCTTGACAAATCAAAAGGTGGAGATAATACTGTTGAAACAACAACACTTTATCAGAACTATCCAAACCCTTTCAATAATACTACTATGATCACATTCGATCTTGCAAATGCAGGTAATGTTGTAGTAAATGTTTATAACTATCAGGGACAGCTTGTGAAAACTGTTGTAAATTCGTATTTTGCACAGGGTCGTCATAGAGTTGAGTGGGATGGGAATAGTGCGAATGGGGAAGGTGTTTCTTCAGGTATGTATTTCTATCATATGAGAACGGATGGATATAATAAGATTATGAAGATGATGTTTGTTAAGTAAATTGAGAATGGATAATGGAGAATTGAAAATGGTATTTGATTCTCCATTTAATTAAAATAAGGAGAAGAAGATGAGAAGGTTAACAACAGCAGTAATAATTATTGTATTGGCAATTATTCAGTTCCACCTTAAAGCTGAAACTGAAATTGATTATAAATCATGGAAAAATCTATCCGATAAGTCATTCGTTGATTCTTTGAAAAAATACGAAGGGAAGAATTATAAGTTAGATGATTATGAGTATCGAAAAAAAACAAAAGAATATAAAGCTCCATTTATTTCTGAAGTTTATCCTAAAAATTACTTAAAGAAGGGATTTAATATTGAGCAACATTTAAAAGAATATATTGAATATTTTAAAACATTAAATTTATATGGGATTGATCCATATAGACTATATTATAATAGAATTGACTTAAATAAAATTGACACTTTGAAAAAGGAAGGACTTAGTATTATAAAAGCTTACAATTATATTCATTTACCACATCTTGATGCTGATACAAACTGGGAAGTATTTAATAACTCATCACTTATGATAGGTGTTTGTAAAAATATTGTCCAAATAGATGGAAATACACATCATCAAGAATTTGAAGTAACTGAAATAATAAGGGATCGATACAATTTCTATAAAATCGGGGACGTATTGAAATCATCTAATCATTACACGAATGAAGCATTAATACAATTTTATAAATTAAATGGTATGGACTATAAACATTTATTAAATAGAAAAAAAATCAATATTGGTGATACTTGCTTGTTAAGTTATGATAGATTTATTCTAGAAAAACAATTGCTTTCTTTACCTGATAATAACGAGATTATTAATCCATATTCAAATGTTGGTTTTACTAAAATAGAATCAGGAAAATACGGCAGTTTCAAAGGTGAAGAATTGGATTTGAAATTACTTATAGATAAATACAAAAAGTTTGATTCTATAATCGATGTATCAAATTTCTTTGAAATTGAATTCAAAGGTGGAAAATAATGATAAAATTAGTTATCCCAATATTAATTCTGTTCATATCTGTATCGTTGCTAAGTTTTAGTCATACTAACTATAATGTGAAAAACAATTTGTTAGTTCAAGGGCATTTAGTAACACAGCCTTTAGAGTATGACTACGATATTATAACAAACGCAAGTGGATTTAATATATTAAATCCGATATTAACTGAGGATGTAATAAATTCATTATCTCCCGAAAACATATGTGGTGATCCTGTTTCTCCATTCGAAGAAATTCCTGACTTAGATGAACTATATGGATCATTTACAAATGATAGTGAATTTCGTAACGGTAAAATCTACGTTCTCTATTTTGGAGCTTATTGGGATATACCTGATATTATTGCAGAAACGAACCCTGGATTTACTCTAAAGAAAGATTATTTTAAATACATCAACAGTCAATCTTATGCAGCTGTTACAAGATCAGTTTCTGACAAATATGGTCAAATATTCCTGCCTTCTGCTTTTGTAAGTTATAATGAGGCTGCTAAAAATCATATCCTTTTTCATGAACTAATGCATTTTGTAGGAGGATTAGGTCACTCTTGGTCCAATGAATGTATAATTTCATTAACTAAATTGATGTACTTTGCTTACAATAATGCAAGTAAAGGAATTTTAACTGAAGATGAGAAACTAGGGATATTTTCACGTTTTACTCCAGCAGAATTAATTTTAGAAAACGATGAAGATACAAGAATTAATTTATTAAGGGGAAGAAATAAAGTTAATATTAAAGTAAAAGAAAATTATAAAGATTATCCTATTCAGTTATATGTAGATAGAATTCCACCGAATCAATTGGCAACACAGCTTGATTTACCCAATGATTTTGGACAACTAACAAAGGATGATGTATTGATAAAGAACTCTTCTCCTTCATATACTGGTGATTCCAAATATTACAATCCCCCTTTTCCATCTCCATCACTCTTTTTTATGTTAGACAATAGTAAAGATGTGGAATTCGAATTTATTTGGGATAGTTCAAATATGTCAAAATGGGAGGAGTGGAATTTCTATTTGAAAGCTTATGGTTTGTTAAGCGAAGACAATCCTAGAAATAGACAAATGTTCAATTCTCAATATACTTTTTATAAAGACGAACCGATGTTTAACAACAATATAAACCTTCATTATTTAAGCATTGATAATAAAACAATTGCAGAGAGTAATGACGGAGATATGTGGAAATTAAGTTTTGTTCCAACAGCATTGTTAATTAGAAAGATGGATAACGGTGTTATAACAGATTTTTTACCCTACTATTTTGACGATGAATCAAAAGATTTTAACGAAAGTGTAAAATCTGTTAAGTATGAAATATATAGAGTGAAATTTGGAGAAAAACTTGACGATAATGCTACACCTATAGAAACAAAGGAATACAATTGGTCAGAAAGAAAGGATTTGCATTATACGAAAGAGGATTATGTGTCAGTAACAGAGGATAGTCATTATAGGGTAAAAATGTATTTTTATAGTAAAGAAAAAGAAGAGAGAAGTGATGATGACCTAATAGTTGAAACTGTTAAAACACTGACAGAAAGTAGATTGCTGAAACCAAAAAATAATGAAGACGGAAAATCAGTTACAAAAGGTGTAATTAAACTTAATAACTTTGAAGTGAAAATAGAAACAAATGATATCGAATTATATACTTCTTCTCCTCCGATTTACTATGATAAAAAAGATTACCTTCCTGAAAGTATGGTATTAGGTTACGCTAAAAAAGAAGATGATGTCGAAAATAAGGATTTGAATTTTAAAGATATTCCAGGAACTCACACACCGGGTATATTTGAAGCAACATTGGACTTTAAAGATGATGAAGCAGATGACTATATTTTCAGAACTACAACAACATACAATATTGATGGTGAAATTCAAGAAAATAAATCATATAAAAATGTAAATATTACACGTAAGATCACCCTTGGTACAATTTCCACAGTTTTCAAAGATCCGAGAAACTATGTAGAGCCTGATGCAAAAACTATTGTAGGAAATATTGATCCATTAGATGAACTTGATACAATAAGAGTAAGTGTACCACTAGCAATAGATCCAGGTAAATGGGGAGATGTAGAGTTATTAAGAAACGGAGAAAAAGTTGCGAATGATACGATTTATAAACCATTGAATGAACCATGGTTTAAGGATATTGATTCAACACAAACAAGGGTGTATAAGTTTGTTTGGAACTATTTAGATGAACCGGAAGGTTTTGTAACATTCAGAGCAAGATTTGTAGAAGATACACTATCCTGGAGTCAAAGGAAGATCAAAGTTGCCTACGCAGAAACATGGGAGGACTTTGATAATGTAGCACCTGGAGGTTTACCACCGGGTTGGGAAACATTAACACAATATGCATATCCACCGGAGAATGGACCTGCGTTACATTATTGGCGAACAGCAAAAAATGCAGATGCTACTGATCCATCAGGTATAGATATATATGATGTTGAGGGTATGATGGATAGTTTATTTACATCAAATGATCTGAGAACATCGACAGCATCATTCACATCTCAAAGATTTGAGATATTAAGCCCGGTAATAGAAGTACCTCCTGCAGCTGATGATGTTCAAACCTTTCTGACTTTTGATTATGCAAGAGAACTTGAGACATTTGATTACAACAATAGCGGTAGATCATTAATGGTGATACAGGTATGTGATAGTGCCGGCAATATGATAGATCAGTTTTATGGAGCAATGGATACTTCAGAACTTGTTGAGGGATCACATTTTCCTATAGACGGTAGTTATCTAAATATGCCTAATTTTTTCTGGTATAATCCAATGGGGTTATATGGAGATAATATCTGGAATGAGTACACATTCTGGTTGAATTTTGGTAGTTCAGTTGGTCACCCTGAGTATCATGATTACAGCGGACAGAAGATAAGGCTTAAGTTTATACAATATTTTAACAATAATTTTGTCGGTATAATTGATAACTGGAACCCATTAACAGGTACTCCATTGACATCGCCCGGCTCAACCACGTTCGCTCCTCCGAATTATACTGCACTTACAAAACATCATTTTGATAATTTTCTTGTAAAAACATTCTTGGATATTAATCTACCTCCGACAATGAAAACAGTTCCTGATCAGGAAGTGATCCAGCATTGTGGATGGCAAGAATTGAAATTTACTGATATCACAGATGGTCAAGGTGCAATACTTGAAGATTATGAAGATTTAGAAACGCAAGGCAAATCATCATTTCTGGATAATATTGTAAGTATAAAAGATGTAGAACAGAAAGATAATGGAGCATTATTGATAACAGCTCTTGTCAGGGATGAAAAAGAATTCAAAGAAGTGTCATTCAATCCAAATGCGTTCAAGAATGATTCAAAATTCTTACCACAAAAAGTAATTACTTTAGAAATAACCAGCGATAATGAAGGTTTATTACCATTGGATAGTCTGAAATATGAATATATACCGGGTGCAACGGAAATGATCCTCAAATATAAACCTGTAGATACAGAAAATGGGGAAGTAGAGTTAACAGTATCGTTAAAAGATGACGGTGGTCTTGAGTATAATGGTAAAGATTCAACACAGATGAAGTTCAAGATCAATGTTATTCCTTTTAATGCACCGGAATATGACCCTCCAATGGATGACAAATTAAGCATAACTGAAGACTTTACTGAATTCTCAATTAATCTGGGAGATCATTTTAAAGATGATGAAGGTGATGAGATCTTTTACACAATTGATGCTGATACTTCTTTAGTGGATATAACCTTAGGTGGTGATGTTTTAAAAGGCAAAGGTGTAAGTGTTCTTAATGTTAAAAGTAAAGAAAATGTATTTGGTACAGGGATACTTACAATAATGGCAGATGATAAGTCAGGTGCTATTCCAACTGTTATAACTGTAAACATTGATATTCAGGATGATGGTAATGATTTTGAGTTTGATGAAGAGTATATTTATACAAATGATTATAATATACCTGTCATTAACCTGCCAGTAAACTTCGAACCGGACAGTGTTGATCTATCTACAATGTTCAATTCAGAGATCACGACCGGATTCACATATACGATCACATTAGACAATGATACAACGCTGAACGCAGCAACAACTGACCATTACATAGAACTGACATCAATACCTGATTCTGCTGGTGTTGCTTTAGGAACGATAAATATCGGATTTGGTGGATCGTCTTTTGAAACGAAGATTAAATTTGTAGTCGGTAATTTCTCACCAGAGATAATCGCACCAATACCTGATATTACAACTGATCCGAATTTCGCTCCAATATATATAAACCTGAAAGAGCATTACTCTGACCCAAATAAAGATTGGCTTGGGTACAGTGTTAGATCAGGGCAAGATAAGATAGAACCATACATATCATTCTATGATGATCAACTTGTAATAGAAAGCAAACCGAATATAGGTGGATTAGATACTTTATATCTGAGTATCTATGACGGTGAATTTACTATCTACGATTCGTTGATAGTTACAATTGGCGAAGTGACTGATCCTGTCGATCATCTAGTAACACCAATAGAAGATCAGCATGTAAGTGAGGATTTCGGAACGAAGACTATAGATTTGAATGAACATTTCGCTGATCCTGCCGATAACGGAATAAACTATGTCGTCAGCTACGATAATACGAAAGTAACATGTGAAATAGTAGATGGGCATCTTCTAGTTGTTCACAGTATAGCGAATTTCCACGGATATGCACCGATAATGGTTGCAATAGATGATGGGTCTAAAGAGATTCCGGAAGGAAAGTTCGAAGGATGTGATCCAAAGAATGTGATCACGATAAAAGAAAAGATCAAAAGATAATTTACAATTGACAATGGATAATTGACAATTAATGATGTAGGGGACGATTCCCATTCGTCCCCATAACTCAAAAAAATAAATCTTGAAATAAATTCAGGATGTAAGTAAAAAGAAAAGCAGGTTATTTGACCTGCTTTTTTATTTTTGCAAGTAAGTCCTTCTTTTTCATGTCGGATGCAGTAATATAAAAGAACATTTTTGCGATAGTTATATCCAAAGTATATTCAGTATCAGGCGTAAAATCCAAGAATGAATAAGATCCATACGGATTCTCAGAAACAAATACAATGTAATTAGCTGTATCCTGGACACGATCCCAGCTCAGAACTATCTGACCACCAATTATCTCAGTCACAACATTCTGAGGTGCACCGAAAGGAGTAGGAAGTCCCTGCCAAATGAAATATGGATAACTATCATTCGTTTCATCGTATCTTGACCATATATTTGTCAGATCCCAACTATAGTAAGTTGAGTCAGTTTTCATTTCCGAAGTTGTTTTGCCAGTACCACCTGAAGAAAGTGCTTGACCACTCATATCTATATCCCAGTAGCAGCTGTCAACAATACTACCTAATGAATTACCGATTAGACCACCAATATCTGAGATCCCTGACACAACTCCCTTAGAATAGCTATTTGATATTGTTGAATTCTCTAAGTATCCTATTAGACCTCCAGAATTATAATTTCCTGTCACATCACCCCAAGCATAACAGTTTGATATTGCTGATCCAACTCTAACAGCACCACATAGACCACCATTATATTCAGATGAATTAACATTACATGTAGAAAAGGAGTTTGAAATTGAACTATTATCAAGATAAGCAACTAAACCTCCAGCTTGACTACCTCCGCTACTCACATTACCGGTAGTGTAGCAATCAGTTATTTCAGATCCGTTATAAACACATGCAGCTAAACCAGCGCAAAGATCCGCTCCTGAAATACTGACACTGTCTAATTGAATATTTTCTAACGTTGACCCACTTATTTCTCCAAACAGGCTTGATGAAAAACCACCTGGATTATTTGTCATTAAGTTGAAAATCGAATTATGGTCTCCATTGAAACCTCCTGTAAAATAATCCATATCATTACCTAATGGAACCCAACCTTCACCTACATTCCACGGAGAAACTCCAAGATCAATATCCGCGATCTGAATGAAATAAGAATCTAAGTGATCTCTAACTTTATTTAAATGTTCTGCGGTTTCAACCTGATATGGATCAAGTTCAGTTCCATTTCCACCTGCGAAGGAATTAACAGGTTCTTGTGGAATAGACCAAGCGAGATAAGGGTAACCTGAGTTTAAAGTATCAATGTTCCAAACAGGAGTAAAGAAATCCCAATTCATATATGTCATCGGATCTTTCATTATTTCAGTTGGTAATCCTATTCCACCTGCAGAAGTTACACATCCACTCGTTTCAATATCCCAGAAGCTTTCCATTATCATGCTTCCATCTTCATATCCGATTAGTCCACCAAACGTTGGCATTAAAGCTGTGACAGCTCCAGTCGAGTAGCAGTTTGAAATATTGGACATTCCAGTATACCCAGAAAGACCACCTACCATATCCTCCCCGTTAACGCTCCCTCTTGCAAAACAGTCAGTTACAGTTGAATTATCATTTACACCAACCAAACCACCTATAGGCATTACACCTTGTACATCACATGTTGAATAACTATTAGAGACTAATGAGGATAAGTTTTGCCCAATCAATCCACCAGTTTCATAACCTCCAATAACAGTACCAGAGACGGAGCAATTTATTATACTGCTTGACATAGAAGAGTAACCTGCAAGAGAGCCAGTGGAACTTCCGGAGATAATATCAACATCTGAAAGAGTAATGTTTTGTAGAGTAGCCCCTTCAAGATATCCAAATAATCCCATGTAATTGTACAAAGGTTCATTGATATATAAATTTAATATTGTGAAACCTTTTCCATCATAAGTACCTATAAATTTTTCGCTGGTGTTTCCAATTGGTTCCCAACTTATCATATTTATTTCACTCCACATTGAGGTAGAGAAATCAATATCAGCTATCTGTTCGTAAAATGCATAAGGTTCAAACCTTACTTGATATAATTGATCAGCTGTTTCAACCTGATAAGGATCACCGGGACTTCCGTCTCCTCCTGCAAATTGGGAAAATGAAATTGAGGTTAAGGTTAAAATAAGAATAAAAAATAATGATTTAACATAGCTGTACATACTTTCTCCACATAGATATTTTAATTATCAACTTTCACTTTGAATTAAAAGATATAATAATCTAATTCTAAAAAAGAGTTTAGGCAATTAGTATATTGAAAATATTTAAAAGCAAGTTACTTCATTGCATCATTGATGGCTTCTTCAACTATCTGCTCCATTGATCCTGGAGCATTAGAAATACTTACTTCAGGGTCGAAAATATTACCCTGAGAAATAAATTTAATGACAATTCTATTGTCTTTAACCAAGTCGGCTAAAACTTTATTTTTGATCTTCTGTGTATCTACAGAATAACCACGATCTGTAGCTTGAGAAGTCTTTTGCCCAATAAGTTTGTCGATTTGTATAAATATTTTATTGGAGCTTTTTTTAGAAAGCATTACATAACCATTAAATTTGTGTTCATTATTATCAAGATCAAACCAACTTTTTTTAGTCAGTGTTAGGTCGTAATCCCCAGTTACTAAATTAAGGTCTTTCATAAATGAAATTTTACCATCAACGAAAAGCGTTTTAACTTCCACATCATCATCCAGAACTATTTTATCAAAAAAATCATCAAGTTCGATACCTAATTTTGACATATCATCCAGTGAAGAGATTAATTGATCCATTATTTCAGAACTATTTAACGAAGATCCCTTGCCAATTATAACTTCACTGATTATCTCACCTTCTGTCTTGATCAAATGAGGAATGTCAATATTTATCTCAAGTTCACTTAGATATATGTTTTCTGAAGCTATCTCAGGCCTATCTTTAACTTTTACCTGATCATCTGCATATTGATCTCTTGGAGCAAACTTAATTTCATTCAGTTCTATAGATGGAGTTGTTGAAAAGATATTGACACTGATATCCTGCACATCAAACCTTGTATTTATGTTTTCTTCTACAGCTTTGACAACCGCATCTCTTTCAAATATCTTGGATATGAAATAGTTTGTACCTAACATTAGCACTATTGCCAGAATTCCTAAAACTATGAGTACTTTAATATATGTTTTCATGATTTTTTCTCTTTTTTATTTATAGCGGGAAGACATAGGAGCCTTCCCCTACTAATTCATAAACTGTTAAAAACCAAGACCCTTTGGTATCTTGATTTTATCCTTATTATCTTCTATTAACTTATCTGCTTCTTTTTGAGCTTTTTCTTTAGCTTCATCTTTTACTTTATCTACTTCTTTGTTTATTTTAGCCTTAGCTTTGTCTACTTCTTTATTCACTCTATCCTTAACAGCATCTGTTACTGCATCTTGGATGATCTTTGTTAATGAAGGTGGAACTGCTGTAATTTTTACCTTTGGATCTGAAATATCTCCTTTCGAAGAAAATTCAATTTTAATTCTTCCATCTTCAACTAATCCTGCCAGAAGTTCTTTCTTTATTTTTTCAGTATCGAACTCAATTTCTTTATTCTTTATCTTGGCAGACTGTTCATCGATAAATTTATCAACCTCTTTGAGTATCTTTTCAGATTCTCCTTTTGAAATTAATAGGTTTCCGGCAAAGTTATGTTGGTTGTTTAAAACATTGAACCAGCTGTCTTTGCTCAGAGCAAGATCATAACCCTTTGTTTCAAGAGTCAGATCTTCAAGGAAAGATACTTTGCCTTCTTTATATTTTATTTTAGTGTCTGCATCTTTTAACAATTCAGCTTTTTCAGAGAGGATTTTTAGATCAATACCGATCTTTGACAGTGTCGATAAAGTAGTTTTAAGTTTTTCCAAAGCAACTAGACCTGAAATGAAAGAGCTTTTCCCGATAGAAATGTTATAAATTATCTCAGGGTTTATTTCTCCAGTTTTCAAGTCAAATGGTTCAATGTCACCTTTAGATTCGATCAGTAATTTAGCTTGTTCATTATTTTCTTTATCAGTGATAATTATATCAGTGTCAAATTGAATTGTTGCCTTATTGTGGTTAGCAAGATCTTTTGGGTCAATGTCGATAGAACTAATAACAATATCAAGATCGTCAACGATAAGTTTTTGATTAGTTTTTTCTACAAAAATATCAATTCTAGCATCTTCAATACCAATTTGATTTAGATCTGCTGCAATAGGCATGTCTTCATTAGTGAAAGGTTTGTCAGTTTTAGTATCTGTTTTTGGTTCTGAAGCAGAAATGTCTTTAGTTTCTTTTTCTATAATTTCAGTTTCAGTTTTCTCTGTATTTTCAGTAACCTTAGAAGTAGCAACAGATTTTCCTGCAGGTGGATCAAAGAGTGGTGTTACACTATTTGATCCATTATCTTTCACAGTCATTTCAAATCTGGGTTTTGTGATCAGGAATTTATTTAGAACAAATTTCTTTTGAAGTAACGGCATCAGGTTTGCCTTTAATTCGATTTTTTCGATTGAAATGATATCTGTTTGTAATTCAGGTCTTTCATCGATATGGATCTTATCATCAGCGAACTTATCTCTTTTTGCAAACTTGATCTCATCAAGAATTAGAGATGGTGTAGTTGAGAAAAGAACGATCTTAATTTTTTTAAGATCGAATCTTGTATTAAGATTTGATTCGACTTGTTTTACTATGATATCTCTGTCGAAGTACTTTGTAATGTAAATATTGACTCCTACGACCAGAAGTATGAATAAAACGATTAGTACAATTATGATTTTGAAAAACTTTTTCATTATATCTCCCTCTACTTAATTGCAGTGATTGGATCCAAAACCTTGTCTCCAAGGATTTTTCCAGAATCTATTTTTAATATTGAGTATTTATAGTAATCTTCGTTACTGATCTTGAATACATGCTCAAATATCTCAGATAATTTCACTGATTTACCATCGATGAATCTTATACCTACTATAATATTGTCACCATCAAATTCAAGCTTCTTAGCATAAGGAACCAAATCGATCTTTCTATACTTTTTCTTATGCTTCCTTTCAAATTCAAGTTTTTTCTTCGATCTGAATTTTATTATCATCTCAGTAAAATACTCTGCAGCACCATCAGGTATATCTATCAGATATTCATTGTAATCAATAAAATGCATAGGGTGCAAGACTTTATCTTTTATCTCTGTTGCATCAACAAATTCCATAACATTTGAGAAAAGTTTGCTCATATCTTGTTTAATATTACCGGAATAATCTTCTTTAAACCCTATATCAATAAATTCACAATTTGAAGTTACTCCGAATGATAGAGGATGTCCAAAGCTGAAAACAGGTAGAGGGTGGAATCCTTTGGAATATTCAACAGGTATACCATATTTGGTAAGATTTCTTTCCAGTAGAGTGATAAGATTTCTCTGAGAAATAAATCTTGATGGTGCCAGTCGTTTGTATTTTACTCTATATCTTATGAATGCTTTAGGTTCAGACTTAGCGTCATGTCCTAATGCGGGTTGTTCGATTATTTCTCCAAATCCTTTTGGAGTAACCTTTCTAGTCAGTAATTTATTGCAATTATGCTCTTTCTCAATGCCACAGAGAGTACATTTTTCCCTACATGGTTCTGTGAAAGCTTCTTTCTTAGCTTTATCCCACTCGTTGATGAAATATTCTTTATTAATTCCAATATCGATTGTATCCCAGGGAAGACCTTCTTCAACTTTTTTTCCATCAAGATATTCATTTGTGTCGATCTTTAATGACTTGAAAACTTTTTTCCAAAGATCAAAATCCATATTTTCAGACCAGGCATCAAATAAAGCCCCTCTTTTGTATGCTTCTATTATAGCTTTAGTTAATTTTCTATCACCTCTGGAAAAGATCGCTTCCAATACTGACACTTCAGGATCACGCCAATTAAGCCGTAGATTCTTCCTTCCTGTGTTTTTAGCCAAGATACCCACTCTGTGTTTTAATTCGTCCAGAGAAGCTTGTTTCGCCCATTGAAATGGAGTATGAGGTTTGGGGTTGAATGGTGATATAGATATTTTGATATTTATATTACCATATCTACGTGAGTAATTACCTATAGCATTTACCATTTCAGCCATTTCGTACATATCTTCATCAGTTTCATATGGAAGACCGATCATATAATACAGTTTGATATTCTTCCATCCCAAAGGTAAAATAATATCAAGTACATCATAGATATCTTCAATATTTATAGGTTTGTTTATAACTCTTCTTAATCTGTCAGAACCTGCTTCAGGAGCAAATGTGAATGATGTTTTCCTACCCAGTGAAGCTACAAGTGCAATTTCCTTTGTGAAAGATTCTGCTCTCATTGAAGGGAAAGAAACGTTAACATGTGAGTTTGCGTATTTTTTATATAATTCTTCCAGCAACGGAGTAATATTAGTGTAGTCAGATGTTGACAGTGAAAGTAAAGATAATTCATTCCAACCACTATTTGTTAAAGCATTATTTGTCTGTTCCATTATCTCAGGAAGACTTCTTTCTCTTACAGGTCTGTAATAATATCCTGCCTGGCAAAAGCGGCAACCCCTATTACAACCTCTCATTATTTCTACAGAAGCTCTGTCATGAGAGATATCCATCAAAGGTACGATTGGATAGCTGGGGTAATTTTCAGATTTTAGAGTTGCAATTGCTTTTGTTACTTTTTTATATGGCTCTTCATATCCAATAAATTTATTTTGTTCATCGTATAGAGGTGTGTATAAACTTGGAACGTATATGCTATTTAATTCTGATAATTTGCTGAGTAAATCTTTTTTGCTACTATTCTCAGTTTTTAATGATCGATACATTTTAATTAAATTCAGCAGCATTTCTTCACCATCACCAATTTGGAA
>JAQICF010000193.1 GCA_027858795.1 Candidatus Delongbacteria bacterium
TTCTAACCTCTAATTTCTAATTTTAATAGACTTGCAGAAGTCAATAATTTTCACTACAATGTAGTGAGTTAAAATATGATCAAATACGCGGATATAGAAGAAAAAAAACGCCATATGGCGCTTTGCCACACGTTGTAAACTTTTACAACTTTGGCAAAATGGCACCAACGTAATCATCTATGGGTCCGAATGCTTTAACAGTTAAATATACTTGTCCATCCATCAAATAAAAAAAGGGGTCGCATTCATACGACCCCTACTCTCAACTCAAGTGCTACGCACGTGAAATATACTCACCAGTTCGTGTATCGATCTTAACTTTTTCACCTTGCTTTATAAAAGCAGGAACTTTGATCTCATGTCCATTAGCTAACTTAGCTTCCTTTGTTAGGTTGCCTGAAGTATTACCTCTTTCAACTTCCTCGGTATAATCTATCTCAGCAATAACAACTGTAGGTAATTCAATAGAAACAACTCTTCCTTCATAGAATTGAACTGTAATATTCATTTCTTCCTGCAAAAATACTACATTGTCTCCGATCTGATCTTTCTCAACTTCCAATTGCTCATAATTTTCATTATCCATAAAAGTATAAGTCGTACCAGATGAATATAAATATTGCATCTCTCTAGTATCTAACCTAAGATCATCCACAGCGTCTGATGCAGGTATAATATCATTTGAAACTTGTCCTGAGATAATATTCTCAAGTTTTAACTTCATAACACAAGCTTTTTCACTAGGATTAAAATGTTCAGCTTTTAAAACCCTGAAGATCTCATTTTTCATTTTTAGAACATTTCCATTTCTTATCTCTTTGGCTTTTTTCATTACAGCTCCAGTAAGTTTTTAATTTTCAATAAAGTAATATGAAATTTTAATTAAGTCAATATTATGTTTTCATAAAAATAAACAACCAATATCAAATGGTGTGCATTTTTTAAACAGGGGGGGTATTATCCCATTGCAATAGTGTGTTATAAGAAAAAACTCATTTCTTGTATCTCTCTAATTCATTTCGTAACTCAATTATCCTTTGTTCTCTGTCCATAAATAGTTTATTGACTCGTTCTAAGTCAATGGTTTTTTCTTCTAAATCCCTGGTTCGTTCTTTAATAAGTTCTTCTAGATGATCTCTGTGTTGTGTGAGTTCATTTTCAGCCTGCTTGCGATCGGAAATGTCACGGAAAAACCAAACTCTTCCATAGTAGTTTTTATTTTCATCAATCATAGGAGCGGAATAACGCTCAAAAACAAACCCGTCTTTAAGAATTACTTCTTCAAAGCTTTTTCCCTCGGTATGTTTATAAAGATATTGCAACCTATTAACAAATTCTTCAGGTTTAACTAATTTATCCAAAACAAAATTTATAATTAGTTCATCAGAACGGGATTCAATAAGATCATCCGGAATCCCCCACATTTTCAGGAATCGTTGATTGAATGATGTAACCCTGCCTTTCTCATCAACCACAAGAATTCCGTCAACGGATACTTCTTGCTGTGTTTTTAAAATAGTATTAGAATAATGAAGTTTGTCTTCTGCTTTCTTACGGTCTGTAATATCTTCAATAATACCGACTCCGCCCTTTAACTGACCGCTAATTGTTTTCATCGGAGTAAAAATTATCCGAACCGGAGTAACTTTATCGGCAGTAGTAGAAGAATAAAGTCCTTCGTAATATCCGTTTTCGCCTGACATTGTTTTTTTTACTGCTTCTACAATATTTTTATCCGGCAGATTAATCATATTCAAGCCTGTGAGTTTTTCACGGGAAGATCCGATTATTGCAACAAATTTGTCATTGCAGGTTAAAATAACTCCATTTTCATCGAATGATAAAAGTCCTATAGGTGAATTCTCGAATATTAACCTGTATTTTTCTTCTGAAAGCCGTAAAGTTTCTTCAGCTCTTTTTTTGTCGGTAATATCTCTGTATGAAGATTGATAAGTACCGTCTTTCATCATTTTACTTTTCATTTCGATAATAATTTCAGAATTGTCACTTCGACTTATTGTCCTTTCCTTTGTAACTATTTGGCCTTGTTTAAGCAGATCAAATCTTAAAGAGGTGTTTTTTAGACTTCCCTCTGTAAAAGGCATTTCAGATATGTGCTTGCCTATCATTTCTTCTCTTGAGAAACCAAATAATTCGCAAGCTACTTCGTTAGCATCTGTCAAATAACCTTCATTTGAACCGACAAGGATTCCGTCTGCAGAAAATTCTATTATATCACGATACCTTGCTTCAGATTCTTTCAGGTCTTTCTCATATTTTTTCTTTTTTGTAATTTCAATTTTTCTTCTTAAATGATAATTACGACCAAGAATCAGCAACAAAATACCCAAAACGATAACAGCAGAAATAAGAACACCTTTGATAACCCTGTAATCTTCTTTGTAATAATCAGTATAAATTAATCCGTCTAAATCGTAGTTTTGTTTAATCATACCTAATTTTGCAAATGTATCGGCAATATGTTTCCATCTTCCAGGATTGATGTGTCCTATCTCAACCAATTCATGAAACATCAGTTTGTCTATTTGTTGATACTCGTAAAAAAGATTTTCTCTCGAAGCATTTGGTTTGTATTTTGAAATTATCAAACTAATGATTTCTTCAGGATTTTCTAGTGCATATTTCCATCCTTTTATGCTTGCTTCTCTGAAAGCCAAAACTCTATCAGGATGATCTTCAATTTCGTTCTCGGAAGTAAAAAGACAGTCCCCGTAAAAATCTATTCCGTATGTTATCGGACGTATATATGAAAAAGTGTTTATGTTCTGATCTTGAAAATATGATATATCTGTTATATATCCACTTGCACCATCAATTTTATTCTGTAGAAGATCTTTATAATTACCGGTAAATTCTTTTATTGTTACTTTATCTAAGACTCTTTCGTTGCGAAGCATTGCCCTGATTTCAACATTTTTTTCACCCAGCATTATTGCTTTGTCTATAAGCTGGCTTGGAGCATCGATTTCATTTGCACGATTGACTATAAGTGCTACCGGAGAGTGCTGAAATATTGCGGCGAGAACGACAACAGGAGAACCACTCATTCTGTCAACAATAATTGACGGTGTCTGAACGCCATATTCTGCTTTATTGGAAATAACTTCGTTCATCACATCTGTATCTGTTCCGCCTTCTATGATATTTACTTCCAGTCCGGCATCTTTATAAAAGCCTTTTTCTTTTGCTGCATAGTATCCGGCGAACTGAAACTGATGAAACCATCTGAGTTGCAGATTCACTTTTTCCAGGTTTTCCTCATGTGCTTTTGGAAACAGCGGGGAAACCAAAATAAAAGAAGTTATTGTCAAGAGTAATATTTTTCTAAAGTTATTTATAATAATCATAGTTCTAACCTAATATTTGTTGAACATTTGTCATATTCGGGTTTACCCCGCTTATCACTTATCACTTAATTTCCGCTTATTTTATTGATCTTTTTTTTAAATCCTTATTTCCTGTGATATCTTTTAATCGTATTAGGAACGCATTCCTGCGTTCCCCTACGGAATAATTATCAATTATCAATTGTAAATTGTCAATTAATTTTCCCCATCTAATACTTCTCTAACAGCAACAGCTAATTCTTTTTTCAAGAACGGTTTCATGATAATCTGCTTAATTGATGTATTATCTTTTCTGACACCATTTAAAAGTTTGCTAAATCCTGTGCAAAGAATTATCGGAATATCTGGTCTAATTTCTAGCATTTCGTTAGACAACTCAATTCCTGTTAGACCGGGCATTGAGATATCCGTTATAACGAGATCGAATTTATTTGGATCATTTCTGAATATTTTGAGTGCTTCATTACTTTTAAGAGTAGAGGTTACTTTGTACCCTATATCTTCCAATATCATTTTTCCCAAAGCTGTAATTTGTTCTTCATCATCAACAAATAAAATATTTTCAGCTCCTGTTGGCAATTCATCTATTTTTTCATCAACAACTATTTCATCTATAAGTTTATTATAAGGTAATAAAACACTGAAAGTTGAACCTTTTCCAATTTCACTGTAAACTGATATAAATCCATTTATATTTTTAATAATACCATCAATTACCGCCAAGCCAAGCCCAGTACCTTCTCCTACTTTTTTTGTAGTATAATATGGTTCGAAAATTCTTTCAATATCAGTTTTCTTGATTCCCACACCAGTATCACTTATCAGTAATCTTAGATAACAACCGGGTTTTATATCGTATTCATTTTTTTCTACATCAAATTTAGTAATATCTGTATATTCAAGAGAAGTTCCCAGTATTCCGCCTTTCTCCTCCATAGCCTGGAATGAATTAGTACATAAATTCATTACTATCTGATGAATTTGTGTTGGATCAGCCATAACTGTTCCTTGTAATGTTTGAATATCTTGCCGGATATCAATAGTACTTGGAATTGAAGCTCTTAATAATTTCAATGCCTCTTTAACAATAAGATCAACTCTGACCGGGATTAGTTCCTGTTCTGTTTTTCTACCTAATGTTAATATTTGTTTTACCAGTTCTTTAGCTCGATTTCCTGCTCTAAGCACTTCTGATAATTTACTGCTTGTAGAATTGTCTTCAGGTAATTCCAGCTTAGCTAATTCTGTGTAGCCCAAAATTGCAGTTAATGTGTTATTGAAATCATGCGCTATACCACCTGCCAATGTTCCTATAGCTTCCATCTTCTGTGATTGTCTTAATTGTCTTTCCAGCTTATTATGCGCAGTCATATCCCTTTTAATTGCAAAGTATCCATGATTTTCATTATCATTATTTCTCATAGGTGAGATAGTACTATCTTCTTCTATTAGGGAACCATCCTTCTTTTTGTTGATTATCGTCCCTCTCCACACATTCCCAGTTGTAATTGCTTCCCATATTTCATTGTACAATTCCTTAGATTGTTTTCCACTTTTCAAAAATCTTGGGTTTTGACCGATAACTTCAGAAGAACTATATCCTGTGATCTTTTCAAATGCTGGATTAACATAATTTATATTCCCTTCAAGATCTGTGATGATTATATCTTCCTCTGTCTGCTCAAGTATCATACCTAAACGATTTATCTGTGAGATCCTGTCTTCAATAATGTCTTCCTGCTCCAAATTAATTTTTTTCTGTTCAGCTTCAGCTTTTAATCTTAATGATACTTCTTCAAAAAGACGATCATTCTTTTCCTCTAATTCCTTTTGTACGTCTGTAAGCTTCAAATGTGTTTTGATCCTTGCTAACAGTTCATGAGGATTAAATGGTTTTGTTATATAATCCACACCGCCACTCTCAAAACCTTTTATAATACTCTCGGCGTCTGTTTTTATTGTTAAAAATAATATTGGTATCTTTTTATATTCATCAATTGATTTTATTTTCTCACAAAGCTCAAAACCATTTATCTCAGGCATAATAACGTCAAGCAAGATTATATCAGGAATTTCCTTTGATAAAATATTAAGTGCTTGTTCTCCAGTAGTGGCAAATGAAAGTATATAACCTTCGTTTTGAAGAAAATTACCAACTACCTGAATATTCTTAGGTGTGTCATCAATTATCAGAACATTGTATTTTTTGTTTTTCATTTATTCCCCTTAAAATGTATTTTAAACCTTAAGTAATTGTACCAAATAAGCTCCACTCTATCTAATTTTCTTGATGAGTTCAATGTAATTATTTAATAGATTTTTTATGATTTCAATATCAAAATTATTTACTGCGTTTCCAATATCTTTTGCGTATTTAATTATAGTAGTTGAATTATGTTCTTCTGCTAATTTTTCAAGTTGAATTGAAAAATTCTTAATTTCATCTAAGTTTTGCTTCTCAATGGAACTTTTGTAAGTTTTAAAAAGCTCTCCAGTAAGCTCTTGATAGAATTTGTTAGGATTCTTCAATTTATCATCTAAAATTTTTATCTCTTGTTTCATTTGCTTCACTGTAAAAGGAAGAAATTCCTTGAATTTGCTTAATAGTTCTTTACGTGAAATCGGCTTTCTAATATAGCCGTTGAATTTTGAACTTTCCAATTTCGAACTTTCACTAGCCATAACTGAAGCTGTTACAGCTACTATTGGAATATTCACTAAACTCTGATCTCTTTTTATAATATCTGTAGCCTCATAACCATCCATTTCAGGCATACGAATATCCATTAGAATGACATCCGGTACATATAATTTAGCTAGATCTACAGCTTCTTTACCATTTTGGGCTTCATATATTTCAAACCCTTGCTCCTCACATAACTCTTTTATAAGCACTCTATTTGATTCCACATCATCAGCAATTAATATCTTCTTTTTTTCGAAAACAACATCCTCAAAAGTCTCTCCATTGGAAATAATACCATGTTTTTTACCATCTATAGTGACATCATAAAAGTCAATTGTAAATTTAGTACCTTCACCAATTTCACTTTGAACATGAATTGTTCCGTTCATCATTTTTGTTAGACTGTGAGTAATAGCTAACCCTAAACCTGTACCTTTTGTTATCCTTTTTATTTTCGATTCACCTACCTGAATAAATGGTTCAAAAATCTTAGCTATATTTTCTTTATTTATTCCTATACCGCTATCTTCAACTATTATATTTATATCGGTCAAATTATCTTTAAAATTACTATATTCAGTGGTCAATTTAATATATCCTGAATTTGTAAATTTAATAGCATTGCTTATAAGATTAAAAAATATCTGCCTAAGTCTGCTTTCATCAAGGACTATCTCAATTGAAGTATCTGATAAGTGCTCTGTTATAAAATCCAATCCTTTCTTTTTCAGATCTTTATCAAAAAATTGTTCTATTTCATAGATCGTGCTTACTATATTAAAACTGGAATACATCAATTCCATTTTCTTTGCTTCGATCTTTGATATATCAAGAATGTCATTGATTAGAGTCAATAGTGTATTTCCACCAGCTTTTATCGTAGAAATATAGCTTAATTGTTTGCTTGTTAAAGGTGTTCTTTCCATTAATTCTGTAAAGCCGATTATAGCATTCATTGGAGTTCTTATTTCATGGCTCATATTAGCCAAAAACTCACTCTTGGCATTTGTCGCTTCTTCAGCTATGTTCTTTGCTTTGATCAACTCTACCTCGGTCTTTTTTCTTAGATCTATCTCACTAGATAATCTTCTGTTCCAATAGAAGATCAGTACAAGAATCATTATAGCAGATAGAACGACCTTCCAAACCAATGAATAATCGATCAGATCTCCTTCAGTTCCATGCCATTTTTCAAAAATTGCATTCTTTTCCTCTATGGTAATAGTTGCAATGGATTTATTTATTATATTAAGTAAGTCTCTACTATACTTAGAGACACCTATCCTATAATCCCTGGAATATTCTGTTACACCGACTACCTTCAATGCAGTCAGCATCTGCTCTTTCTTAGAGTATTGAAATTCTGAATAATGCCTTAGATAAAGATCTATTTTTTTCTTTATAAGATCATTATATGCGATATCGGGATCTGAATAATAAAAAAGTCCTAGATCTGGATAATCTCTTTTTATTAACTCAGTTTCAGAAGTTCCCTGCTGAACACCGAGTTTTAATTTACCAACTTTTTCAAGTCCATCAACAAAATCCTGATCATTCCTTCCAATTATTACGATCTGAGAAGTGAACAACACATCTGAAAAAACCATGTATTTTGATCTTTCAGGGGTTTCAGACACCCCATCAATGATATCGATCTTACCGGATTTCATAAGGTTTAAAGTTTCTGCCCAGTTCTTGCTTCTTATCCTAGTAAATTTAATTCCTGACCGTTTGGTCATAATGTCCCAAAGTTCAGCAATTATTCCTACATAATTGCTATCCTGATCATACATTGCATTAGGAGGCCAGTCTGGATCTCCTGCAATCTTTATGGTCGTATTATCAGCCAACCATTCATGTTCCCTTCTGCTTAATTGAATTTCTCTGCTGGTAAGTATAGATTCTCCAAACCATTTTTTCCTAAAGTCCCTGTTCTTTTTTTCCGGTATACTTCTAAGAACTTTATTTATAATTTTCAAAAGCACTGTATCATTCTTACTCACACCAATTGAAATTTCAGCTCTCCAATCAGGGATCTCATTGACTACTTTAAGATTTGTGATCATTTCTTCCTGAAATATATGTGTAAATACAGGTAGGTTGCCAATATAAGCATCAGCTTTCCCGTAGGAAACAGCTTCAATACATTCTTTGTTTGAAGATCTTAATACAGGGAATATTTTTAAACCTGACGCAGTGATATACTCGTGGATGTATGAATCTTTATTCACTGCGATCGTCTTTCCTTTAAGATCGTTGAACCTATTTATATCTTCTCTGTCTGATTTAACGACTATCACAAGTGGAACATCAATAAAAGGATCAGAAAATTTCATAAATTCTTCTCTTTTATTTGTCCGTACTATCGCAGAAATCCCTTCATACGTACCCTTCTTTGTCTTATCAAAAATGTAAGACCATACTCCAGGTACAACATTTATTCTTATTCCTGTTTTCTTTTCAATGACTTTAATATAGTCAGCAGATAGTCCTGCGTGATTATCATTTTTATCAGCAAAATCGAATGGAGGCCATTTATAGTCTGCTCCAAAAGTTATTTCTTTGTTTGCTTCAAGCCACTCCTTCTCTTCTTTTGAAAATTTAATAACTCCATTAACTCGATCAAATGAGTACAAATGTTTTATTTTACTGAGCCATTTGGAAGTAATTTCCTCAAGCTCTTGTTCAGTGATACTGTTTAAGCCATCATTAACTAATTTCAATAACTCTGTATTTCCTTTTTTTACGGCTCCGAGGTAAGATCTTTTATAACCTTGAACAATGTCCAATTTTAAATATTGATTGTTAATTTCATTTGATGAAAGGTAGTATTCAAGATTCTCTTTTGGAGCAACGAACACCTTTATTTTCCCAGATGAAGCTTCATCAAATAAAGCAGGATAATCTTCAAATATCTCAAGTGTCTGTTCAGGATATTTTTTTTCTATATATGATGCTGTATAGCCTTTAGGAACACCTATCTTGTATGCCAAAATATCGTTATTCCTAATTGATTTGTTATAACAACCCCTGTTAATAAAATAGTTGTAATCAGCATCCATAATACTATTAGAAAAATCAAAATACTGTTCTCTATCTTCACTATAGAACAATCCTCCATGTATATCGACTTTACCTTGTCTTAATAACAGTAACGTATTATCCCAATTGTCTGGCACAAAGTTAACTTTTATACCTGTTTTCTCTGACCATAATCTCCATACATCGATCAATATACCATCTGATTCACCTTGACTATTAACAAATTTAAATGGAGGATTATCCAGATTATGAGTAATTGTGACCGAAGTTATATTTGTTGGATCTTGAGCAACTACTTTATATAACGGAACTGATGCCAGTATTAAAAAAATTATGTATGTGTAAAATCTCTTCATAGGATTCGCTTTAGCTTACATGTACCTTTTTAGGTATAGAATATTTATTTATATCAAATGCTTTGTGTTAATAATAGTATGTCTTTTGTACTTGTTCAATATGAGATAAAAAATATTTTTTTACAAGGGAAAAATATTATAAAAGTAATTATTTTAAATAATTCCATGCCTAATTAAAAATAACTTCTTGACTTTTTGTATCATACGTAGTAAGTTATATACAACAACCCCGTATCTTGCTTTTATTTATGCACTTACGTAATTTATTGCTTGACTAAACAGTTTTATTTCCTTACATTATTTGACCCTAACAAATATTGAGCGAGGAGTAATGAAAGAACCCAATATAGTCGTTTCAAATTCTAATTCAACAAACATTTTTAACATTCCTCTAGAAAAAGATATCAAGCCAAATTCTGATTCTATAAAATTTCTGTCGGGAAAACTTTTAAATATTTATACCGAAGCCAATCTAAACAAAATAACATCCACAATAATTCAATTCTATAAAATGAAGCAGTTTGATATTCTAAAAAGTATCGCAAGTGCTATAACAGATTTTGTCTATTTTGGCACAGATCAAGAGAACTTCAAGATCAGCAAATACTTTTCGAAACTTGTGATCATGTATCATCCGGATAAGATCGTTTCATATAACAAAGCTATAAATACAGCAGCGAACGAAAATTGTTTAGCAGATTTACAAAAGCTAAATCATATTTTTATCACTATTAAGATATTAAATGGCTATAAAAGTATTCCTCAGTCAACTAATGTAAATGGTTATTATAACGAAGATTCTGAAAAATATGATAATAACTATGAAGAGAAATTCAAATCTACTTGGGATCATTTTAGTTATTATGAAGATGACGATATTGATAGAGAATTTGGAGATTTCTATAAGAATATTCATAAAACATTTTATGATCTATTCGAAAGTTCAGGATCGGAAGATAAAAGTAGAATTGAGCTTAGTTATTTAGGCATGGAAGATTTAGATGGAATCGAGGATTTTATTGATATATATTTTTTAGATCTAAGTGGAAACAATCTGACAGATATTTCAAGTTTATGGAATGTGGAAAGAATGGAAGAATTATATTTAACCAATAATCAAATTTTCTGCATTGATTCTCTTTGTAATATGAGTAACTTACGGATTTTAGATCTTGCAAATAATAATATTGACGATATTTCAGACTTGAATTTTCTTTATAAGTTAGAATTCATCAATTTGATCAATAATCCTGTACCTGAAGAACAGATCGAAGAGTTAAAAAAATATGTAAAGATCGTGCTGTTTTAGTTACAAAACCGTCTTTACCTTCCGACCTAGCATCTGAAGGCACTTCTCGGTAAAATTGAACTTATCCATAGATTTATCAACTACAAAATTAACTACCTGACCATCTCTTTCCATTATAAGCTCAACAGAATCATCTTTCATAAGATTTATAACATTCTCCTGGACCATCAGGGCTTTCTCAGTATGCTTGATCTCCTCCATTTCTTCCAGGTTGAATGTAAACTTGAGAACATCCTGCTTACCATATTTAGTCATAGAAATATTCTTAATCAATAGGTTTCCACCGAGAATAGAAAGATAGACATTACTGAAAAGATTCACAGCCTCTGGAGGTAAAATTCCGAATCTATCCCTAACCTCAGTTCTAAGTTCATTCAGATCATCAATAGTAAAGCAATTCATCATTCTTCTGTAGATCTCTACCCTCTCGGATGAATCGTCAATATAAAATTCAGGTAAATATATTTCACTTTGCAGATTTATAGCAGACTTGGTCATTCTTGTAGGTGCGTCAATGTGTCTAAGAACATCAGAGAATTCTTCTTCTTTTAGTTCTGAAACTGCTTCTTCCATTATCCTTGTATAAAGATCAAATCCAACATTTTCAATAAATCCACTCTGCTCTCCACCGAGTAAATTTCCCGCACCCCTGATCTCAAGATCTTTCATAGCTATCTGGAATCCTGAACCAAGATCTGTAAAATGACTAACTGTCTCTAACCTTTTCTTTGCAATAGGGGTCATTGAACCTGAAGGTGGAGCTAAGAAATATGCATAAGCCTGCCTTGAAGATCTTCCAATTCTGCCTCTAAGCTGATAAAGCTGAGAAAGACCGAACATATCCGCTCTATTTACGATCATTGTGTTAACATTTGGAATATCAACCCCGTTCTCAATGATAGTCGTAGCGATAAGAACATCATACTTTTTATACATAAAATTATACATTATCTTTTCAAGCTGAGAAGGTTTCATTTGCCCATGTGCTATTGCAATACTAACATCAGGTACGATCCTCTGAATCGATGCTTTCATTGTTTCAATAGTTTCAACCCTGTTATGAACGAAGAACACCTGACCACCACGATCAACTTCTTTCATGATGCCTTCAAAAATTATTTTCTCTTCAAATGGATGTATTTCAGTGATAATAGGCAATCTGTTTACCGGAGGAGTATTTATTAAACTTAAATCTCTAACTCCTAACAATGACATATGAAGTGTTCTTGGAATAGGAGTTGCCGTCAAAGTCATAACATCAACATTAACACGAAGTTCTTTTATCTTCTCTTTGTGTTTAACACCAAATCTCTGTTCTTCATCCACGATCAATAGACCCAGGTCTTTAAATTCAACGTCTTTAGAAAGTAATCTATGTGTTCCTATAATGATATCAACTTTGCCTTCCTTCAGATTAACAAGAGTTTTTCTCTGTTCTCCCGGACTTTTGAATCTTGAAAGAACATCAACTTCTAACGGATATCTTTCAACCCTATTCTTAATATTTTCGTAGTGTTGATGAACTAAAATTGTAGTTGGGGCTAAAATCGCAACTTGCTTACCCGATACTGCTGCTTTAAATGCTGCCCTGATAGCAACTTCTGTCTTCCCAAAACCTACATCTCCACAAACTAACCTATCCATAGGCATTCTGGATTCCATATCTCTCTTGAAATCTACTACTGCACTAGCTTGATCGGGAGTATCTTCAAATTCAAATGAAGCTTCCAACTCTGTTTGCCAAATCGGATCAGGCGGGTAAGCATGACCTTTCGCTTCTTTTCTTTTGGCATATAGCTTTATAAGTTCTCTTGCAATGGATTTAACACTATTCTTAGTCTTTTCCTTCAGATTCTTAAATTGTTTACCACCAAGCTTGGATAAAGTCGGCATAACACCATCCCTGGCACTATACTTCTGGATCATCTGTATCATATCAAGCTTAACAAATAAAATATCACCATCTTTATATAACAATTTAACTACATCTCGGACTGAGCCTGCAACTCTGATCTTCTCCAAACCTAAGAACTGACCAACTCCATGATCAAGATGAACGATAACATCACCATATTGCAACCTTTTAAGTTCTCTTAGTGGAATTGCTTTTTTGAACCTGCGATAATTTCTAGTTCTTTTTATTCTGCCGAATATTTGATGATCAGTATAAACTGCGATTTTAGATGAAGGAAGAATAAATCCCTCATGGATCCCGTTAGTATTAACAAAACAATTCTTAACACTTGGAAGTTCTTCATCCAATATCTCTTCAAACCTTTCAGTTTGACCCGGATTATCACAAAGAATAAACGACGAATATCCTCTCATTGAATTATTATCAAGAGAAGTTAAAAAAGACTTAAAATCGTACCTGTAGGATACTTGATCTACAATATCTATCTTAATATCTTTATTCTTATCTGTAAAACCGTTTACGATCAGCTTTTTTTTATCAAGAAGTTCTAAAATATATTTAGGTGTAAAATATTTTTCTTTGTATGATATTTCAACTTTAGCGGAACGATTAAAACCTTCGATTATCTGCTGCTCATAATATTCTTCGAATTTAACATTGAGTTCATCACATTCTTCAATAAAGATCATAGAATCCTGATCAATTATTTCCATGAGATTACGACCAACGGTTACATCACGTCCTGAATCAGAAAGAAATATTTCTACTTTTTTTATCTCTTTTATTTTCTTTTGGTCAACTGGATCAAAATACCTCAGAGATTCTATCTCAGTGTCAAATAATTCTATCCTGACCGGGCTTTCAGATGCATAGGGATATATATCAACGATATTACCTTTTACGGAATATTCTCCGATCTTTTCTACAGTAGATACTTTTTCAAAATTCTTATCTGCTAACTTGCCTACAAGTTCCTTCAGGTCTATATCTTTGCCAACTTTGAATTCAAACTTATTATCTTTATAATCTTTCTCAGTTGGGATCTTATCGAACAGGTTTCTGTAGGTAGAAATAATTATCTTAGATTTATTAGATAACATCTTCTCTAAGGCTATTAACCTGTTACCTTTACGTTCATCATCAATATCACTGGAGCAATAAGGATAATTCTCCGCAGGTAAAAATACTTCGCAGTCATCCCTGTTTTTCAGAATTGAAAAAAGATCATCACGTGTTTTTTCAGCACTTTCTACAGTATCAGCAAGGAAAATTACTTTCTTCCGAGATACTTCTGACAAATATGCGATAAAAAACGATCTTAATGAATAAGATAATCCTTTTGTGTAAACAATATCATTTTTTTCTAAATGATTTACTGTGTCAGAGAAATATTTATCTGAAAATATTTGTTTCTTTAATTGGTTGGAAGACATTTATTTGCTCGCATCGCCGGATATACCGCTATCCTTGATCAATGAAATAATACCATCGGATATCAAAATATACACTAATAATCCTAAAGCTATTCGTGTAAGATATGGGAACATAGCTGCCCTGTTGATGATAAAACCATCAAACATTGCGGTAACGATCATGATAAAGAAAAAGAAATAAATGATAGCCCAAAGGATATTATTTATCTTCAAATTCTTTGCTTTCAAAGAACCTTCTTCAAAATTGTGATGTTTTTTAATTACACCAGCTACTACCAAACCAAAAGTTCCAATCATGATCACATAAGCTAAGAATTTGTTTTTTGTATCTTTCATTGAGGGCCTCACATAATTTGAAGTAAAATAAGAATATTTTTTAATTTTTACAAGTTGTTATACATTTGTTTTTGATTTTGTGTTCAAAATGAATATAATATGTTGTTGTATGCCGTAGGGGACGATTTCTTATCGTCCCCTTTTTAAATCCGTTAAAAACAACATATCCGTAAAGACGTGATTTGTCAGGTCTCTGTTTTTTTAACTGGGGTCGTATGGGAAACGACCCCCTACGAATCCATTTTTATAAAACAGGGGACGGTAAGAAACCGTCCCCTACGAATCCGAACAACAAATTAATTAAATCATTTAATTTTCATCGTTTATCCATTATATTTCAATTCAAACCAACACAGGATCCTTCAAATGAATTTAAAGGTGATAATAATGTTCTTAACATCGATTCTATCCATAATTTACTTTTTCTCTTTTTTCAGCCTAAGGATGTTCTTTTCTCTGGCTGAAAAAAAATTAACGTGGAAAGCTAATTTCGGATATACTGCTCTGATAGTGATCGGTTTATTTCTGATAATGACCATTGCAAGATACTTTGACATTAAATTTTTCAGTGATGTTTTTTTCTATAGCACAATCGTAATAATTTATTCTCTACTATTTTCTTTGATCTTAAAACCAATAACAATGATATCAAAATCAAGTCCAACGATCAATTTATCCATTTTATTCGGTCTTTTAGCATTATTTTTTATCGTAGGAATTTACAACTCATATCAGATGACAGTCAAAAAGGTTGAATTTACTTCCCCTAAAATTACAAAAGAATATAATTTTGTTCTTCTCAGTGATACTCACATAGGCTCTAATTCTCCTAAATTTTTCCATAAGATAATGGAAAGAGTATGTGAACTTAAACCCGATGCTGTATTTATAACTGGAGATTTCATTGATGAGAGGTACATTACAATTGAGGATATAAGAGTAATTGAAGATGCTCACTGTCCGTTTTACTTTATAACCGGAAATCATGAAGTATATGCCGATAAACACAACGATTTTTTTCACGGTTTGAAAAATTTTCATAAATTTGAAGTTGATTCTACAGTAGAGGAATTTAACAATGAGATTAATATAATCGGTTTTCCCTGGGGCAACATGAGAATGAACAATCAAGGTTATTACGAAAAATTAATGAAAAATTCCGTGATCAACTCTTCTAAATATAATATTCTTCTCAATCATGAACCTTCAGCTGTGGAAATGATATCAGAGAACAAAATAGACCTGATGCTTTCCGGGCATACTCATAATGGTCAAATGTTCCCATTCAAGTATATGGTAAAACTCAGATATGAATATATTTACGGATCATATAGGGTCAATGATATGGATCTTTATGTCACTTCAGGAACTGCTACATGGGGACCTAAGATCAGGTTAGGAACTCAGAATGAAATAATCCAGATAATTTTAAAGCCTGAATAAGATCGATTTGGTTTACTTAGAATAATATTGATTTTAATTTACCCTTTGTATATATTTACTAGTTCAACTAAAAAGTAGAAGCTAAATACATGCTGAAAAAACTTTTAATATTATTACTATTCGCTCTGATCTATAATTCATTCGGGATAAATTTTTATTCTAACCCTGATGATTTTTCAAAATATGTTTCTACTGGATTATATCCAGAAAATAAGCTGATCAAGAAGATTCCACTGAATACAAATTGGCAATTTAGATTAGAAGGTTCTGAAGAATGGGACGATATTTTTGTTCCGTCCTGCTATGACGATTATGATGAGGATAAAAAAATATATTTTCGGACAAATTTTTTCATTGGTGGCGAAAAATCTGCTGATCGTAGCTATAAGCTGATATTTTACGGAATAAATTACAACTGTAATATCAAGATAAATGATATCTTTGTAGAAAATCATAGCTCTATAAATTCTTTTGAAGTCAATTTAAATAACAACCAGTTAAAATTTGATGATACCAATACATTGGTAGTTGAACTTACAAATAAACTTTCAGAGTTTACTATTCCATCAGAGATGCAGGTAAATGATTGGAGAAACTATGGTGGTATTTTCAGAGATGTATATCTGATAATTACATCTCAAACTTCAATCTCAGATGCTAACATTAGATATTACTTCGATGATAACTTCACGAATGTGAATGTTGAAGTAACTTCGAATATCAAAGACAATAATTTTATCAAGGTTAATGAAACAGACTCAATAATTTATGATTCAAAAATTTATTCATATGTCGAAATAAAAAGAAACAATGACAATAAAATAATTTATAAGTCTGACTATAAAGACATCTTGATAAGAAGGTATAGTGATGAAGAAATAAAGTTCAATTTTAAGATTGAAGATCCTAAATTATGGTCTCCCAACGATCCGAATTTGTATAAATGTTCTGTCTTTTTAGGAAAAGTAAATCAATATGGAAAAAATGTTGATTTCAACAGATATGATTTCAATTTTGGCTTCAAAGAACTCAAGATAATTGATAATAATTTCATGTTAAATGGAAAAAGATTCAATGTTCAAGGTATATCACGCTATGAAGATATCATGAAGATGGGTAATTCAATTACTTACAATATGATGCAAACAGAGATCGAGAAAATAAAGAATATTGGTTCAAATCTTCTGTATTGTAATTCATATCCACCTCACCCGTATATACTTGATCTGTGTGACAAATACGGAATTTTTGTATTAGAAGACCTTCCAATAAATACTGTTCCCAGAATTTCTCTGACAAACAAAGAATTTATTGATCAATCATTTGATATTTTGGATAAGATGGTTAAACGAGATCAAAGTCATGTTTCATTGTTTGGGATTGGGCTTGGTTTTGGTTACAATGTTTTTGACCTTCAAGCTGTTGATTTTATAAAAGATCTCTCTGATAGAGTTAAATTTCTCAATGATGAAATACTTACATTTTTCACTTCAGTTTTAACTGATATTGATGAATACTATGGTGTTACTGATTTTAATATAATTGACCTTTCAAAACCAAGTAATATCAATTCTAGTAGTAATGAAATAAAAAAGATAGCAGAAAAGGCAATACATAAGCCTATAATTATCAACAATAAATTAATAAGAGTATATCCTGGAAACCAAAATGGTTTTGCTGATCCACATAGTGAACCAGCTCAAGCTAAAGCTATTATTGAAAATTACAAAATTATAGAATCTGAAGAAAATCTTTCCGGTATAATTATTGATTCCTTTAGAGATAGACGCAGTGATGTCTCATTATTAACAAACAGACCGGATGATGACTTATATATCGTAAGAAATGGTTTGATCGATTACAATGGCACTGAAAGAATTTCTTACATGATCGTTGATGCTCTTTTCAAGGATAGAAAAGCACCTACCTTATCTCAGGGAGAGTACTCAGAAAAAGACATAAATATATATTTTATATTGGGATTAATATTTACAGTGTTTTTCTTTTACATGACAAAGAGAGAACATTATCTTTTTGTCAACAGTGTTAGAAGTCTGAAGAATCCTGACGCATTCTTTATTGATTTAAGAGATCGAAGAATAACTCAAATACTTCACTCTATTTTCATCGGGTTTCTTTCCTCATTTTCTTTAGCTTCTATTTTATCAGCAGTATTCTATAGCTTCAGACAAAATGAAAAATTTGATTATCTGCTAACATATTTTATAAGAAATGATATTCTAAAAAAATATCTGACATACTCATCTTGGGAACCGTTGATGTTTCTATTAACAGCTACGTTACTGATCATGTTTGCTATGATCATACTTGCACTGTGCCTTAAGATAATCTCAGTGTTCTTCAATCTAAGATATTCGATGCCGATAGCTATCAATATGGTATTCTGGAACTCTATTGTATTTTTACCTTTGCTTCCAATCTCGGCTGTATTCCTTAGAATCTTTTCAGCTTTTACAATTAAGGTAACAGCTTTTATTTTCGTTGGAATGCTGATCTGGTTCATAATTAGAATGTTCTTGATAATGGCTATTTCATTTAAAACATCTGTAAGGAATATTATCTGGATGAATCTTATCATCCTGGCATCTTCATTTTTATTGTATATATACTTCTTCGAATTCAATTACTACAAGATCAGCTACTTCTTCTACCTTATCGATAAATTAAGCATATAAAAAAAGAACGCATTTCTGAAATGTGTTCTTACAAAGTGGTTTTAATCAATTGTTGCTTACAAGTACTAAGAATAACTATCAACTTATCTTTTTTTCAACATTTCTTTCTTGCTTTTTTAGAAATTATTACATATTATATTTATTGTGATTTAATAGTCATTCTGTCATTATAAAAACAAAATATTTCGGAACATCGCTATAATCCTATAGGAGAAAATGGAAATGAAAAAAGTGTATTTTATTATTCTATTATGCATGATCAGTTTAATGTGTTCACAGAACTTTACTGATATAAATGCCGGAATTGAAGGTGTTTACAGCAGTTCAGTAGATTGGGGTGATTACGATAACGATGGTGATCTTGATATAATAGTAGCCGGCGAAACTTCTTCTTATCCTGATTATGCTCCAATTACCAAAATATACAGAAATGATTCAGGTTCATTTAATGATATTAATGCAGGATTGCCCGGAATAAGCGGAAGTTCGGTTAAATGGGGTGATTATGATAATGATGGGGATCTCGATATTCTACTATCAGGAGATCTTGAATTTCATGATTATATTACTAGGATCTACCGTAATGACAATGGCATATTTACTGATGTTAATGCAGAATTATCTGCTGTAGGAGCAGGAGATGTCTCATGGATAGATTTTGATGTTGATGGTGATCTGGATATTCTGATAAGCGGTTATTCTTCGGATGATCCGATAACAAAGATTTATCGAAATGACTCTGGTATATTCCATGATATCAATGCTGGTTTGCAGGGAGTAGGTTCCGGTTCGGCATCATGGGCTGATTACGATCTTGATGGTGCTCCGGATCTTCTACTGACAGGAGGGTATGCTCCTTATTATGATTTGAATAAAATTGCAATAATTTACCGTAATGATTCAGGAATTTTTACTGATATACAGGCAGGTTTAGATGATATAGTTAGTGGAGTAGCGCGTTGGGGTGACTATGACAATGACGGAGATCCTGATATTATACTCACAGGTAAAAGTGCTATAAATAACTATACTGAAGTATCAGTAACAAAAATTTACCGAAATGATTTAGGAAATTTTACTGATATCAATGCAGGTTTAGAAGAATTAACATCAAGTTCTGCTTCCTGGGGAGATTATGACAATGACGGTGATTTGGATATATTAGTAAACGGGATGAATGATGATACTTCATCTCTTAAAACGATTCTTTATTCAAATGATTCCGGTATTTTTACAGTTGTAGATTCTTTGACCGGTATTCAATATGGTACAACTAACTGGGGAGATTATGATAATGATGGCGATCTCGATATTCTACTTTCAGGAGCTACAGGCTCATATCCTGATTTTAATCCTGTCAGTAAAATTTACAGAAATGACAATATTGTCACTCCAAATATAGCACCTTCTACTCCGGACGGTCTGTCAGCTGTAGTAAATGAATTCGATGTAACTCTATCCTGGAATAAAGCTACTGATAATGAAACATCTCAGGACGGTCTGACATATAACCTGTTCATAGGCACTTCTGCAGAATCCGGTGATATTCTGGGTAGTATGAGTGATATACAGAACGGATACAGGAAAGTGGTAGGTACTGGAAATACATTTCAGAATACAGCAGTAACTATAACTGATCTTGGAGAGGGAACGTATTATTGGGCGGTGCAAACACTTGATAACAACTTTAGCGGATCAAATTTTTCTCTTATAGATACTTTTACAACGGCACCTGTGCTTGATCCTCCTGTAGCATTACCAGCTAGCGGAATAACGGGAAGTGTATTTAATGTAAATTTAGAGAAGAGTATAGGAGCAAAGAATTATTTTTTAGATGTAGCATATGATAGCCTTTTCGCAAATTATGTTCCCGGACTGGAAAATAAAGATATAAGCAATGTTACTACGCATAAATTAGAAGGACTGGATGCCAATACTGATTATTATTACCGATTCAGAGCATTTAATAATATCATGAGTGAATATAGTAATGCCATTCATGTAAAAACTTCACAGTTCTTAGATATTAATTCCAGTTTATCTGGTAATGACAACTGTTCTGTTGAATGGGGGGATTATGATAATGACGGTGATTTGGATTTTCTGATTTGCGGTAAAGATTTTTCAACTGTTTACAGAAATGATTCAGGAATTTTTACAGACATAAATGCAGATATGAAAGTTTTAGATTATAATTCATCAACTTGGGGAGATTATGATAATGATGGTGATCTTGATATACTGACTACAGGCAGTAACCATTCTCTTATATACAGAAATGATTCGGGTGTGTTTACTGATATAAAAGCAGGATTAAAAGGTGTTTATCAGGGTTCTGCAAGGTGGGGTGATTATGACAGTGATGGTGATCTTGACATACTCCTGACAGGTGGAATATCGGTGATATATAGGAATGATGAAGGGAGCTTTACGGATATAAAAGCAGGTCTCGAAGCGGTTTATTACAGTTCTGCAGATTGGGGGGATTATGACAGTGACGGTGACCTGGATGTTCTTTTAACAGGCGACGGACTTTCAATAGTGTATAGGAATGATAACGGAGAATTTACAGATATAAATGCTGATCTGACTGGTGTAGGTCAGAGTTCCTGCTGCTGGGGAGATTACGACTGTGATGGTGATCTTGATATACTTATAACTGGTGATTTAGGATCAGAAAGTTCAGCTAAGATCTACAGGAACGATGCAGGATCTTTTATAGATATTAATGCTGGTCTTTATGGATTGAGATTGGGTTCTGCTGACTGGGTTGATTATGACAGTGACGGTGATCTGGATGTATTCGTTACTGGATGGGATGGATCTGGTGTGCATTCATTACTATATTCTAACGATTCAGATGTTTTCACTGAAGTTGGGACAGGTATAGAAAATATTTATTACAGTTATGCCGACTGGGGAGATTATGACAATGACGGAGATCTGGATTTAATAATTACCGGTGATAAACGTTTTGAGAACATTACAAAAATATACCAGAACATAGGTGATGTTCAGAATACTGCACCGACCTCTCCTACGAATCTGACTTCTAATATTAATGGTTTCGATGTGGAATTATCATGGGAGAAATCTACTGACGTCCAGACACCTCAGGACGGCCTGACATATAATATTTATATAGGCACATCTCCTGGTGAAGGAAATATACTGAGCAGTATGAGTGATGCAACCAATGGTTACAGAAAGATCACAAGAGCAGGTAACACTGGAAATCTTAATAGTGTAGTGATCAGGAATATCAGTTCAGGAACATATTACTGGAGTGTTCAAGCTGTTGATAATTCTCTTCTATGTTCTGAATTTCCCGCTGAAAAAAGTTTTGTTTCAACTGCAGAAATATTAACACCTATAGCTATAAACGAATCATATATCTTCGGAAAAAGTTTCAATGCTAACTGGGAATTTTCAGTAGGTGCAAGAGGATATTTTATTGATGTTGCGACAGATAGTTTATTTACAAATTTTGTTGCTGGATATGAAAATAGAGATGTATACAATGTTATTACTTATCAGGTGAGTGGATTAGAACCAGACACAGGTTATTACTACAGAGTTCGAGCTTATAACAATAATACGACCGAAAGTAGTAATATTATTTCATTAAGAACTTTAATGATGGATTTTACCGATACAGAGAATGATTTTATCGAAGTACAATTTAGTTCTGCAGACTGGGGTGATTATGATAGTGATGGTGATTTAGATCTTGTTCTATCAGGTAAAATTTATAAAAACGATTCAGGTATTTTTACTGACATTATTGCAGGATTACCTGCAGTAATTAAAGGATCGGTCGAATGGGGTGATTATGATAACGATGGTGACCTTGATCTATTAATAACGGGATTAGCTCCCGGATCAACAAGTAAAATCTACCGTAATGATTCAGGTGTTTTTACAGATATCTATGCTGGTCTCCAAGGTGTTTATTACAGTTCTGTAGCATGGGGTGACTATGACAACGATGGTGATCTTGATGTATTAATTGCAGGATTAACAATGCAGTTCGGAGATATTATTACAAAAGTTTATCGTAATGATTCAGGTTCATTCACAGAAATCAATTCCCAGTTACCAGGAATAAATTTTGGGTCGGTTGACTGGGGTGATTATGACAATGACGGCGATCTTGATATTCTTATATGCGGATACAGTTATCTTCCTACTGTTGTTTCAAGAGTTTATCGTAATGATGCTGGTTCGTTTTCGGATATTTATGCCGGATTACCTGAAGTTAATGGTTTTAGAACTGGATCCTGGGGAGATTTTGATAATGACGGAGACCTTGATATCCTATTAAGCGGAGGAGGAGGTACGATAATTTACAGGAATGATTCAGGTTCTTTCAATTATTACGATTCAGGGATTATTGGTCTTCGTGATGCTTCTGCTAAATGGTGTGATTTTGATAATGACGGTGATCTTGATGTGTCCGTGTGCGGAAATACAGGAAGTTATCCCGACTACATTCCTGTTATGATCCTTTATAATAACGAGATAGGTGAATTTGTAGATATTAAGCAAGAATTTCATGGGATATATGACGGCTCAATCGACTGGGGAGATTATGATAACGATGGTGACCTTGATCTGATGCTTACAGGGAATACAGATTCAGGATTAATATCTAAATTATTCAGAAACGATATTTCAAAGTTAAATATTCCTCCTGCACTACCTGAAAATCTGCAAACAACAACTAATGGTTCAGAAGTAACTTTTACCTGGGATAAGTCTTCAGATGACCATACACCTCAGGAAGGATTGACTTACAACATCTATATAGGATCTTCAAGCAATACTGAGGATGTTTTTTCTGGTATGAGTGATCTGAGCAATGGATTTAGGAAAATAGCAAGAGAGGGCAATACCCAACAGAATAACAGTTGGACAATAAAGAATCTTCCTGACGGTACATATTACTGGAGTGTTCAGGCAATTGATCATTGTTTCTCCGGTTCTGAATTTGCACCTGAGGTAATTTTGCTTTTTACAGGTATTGAACAGGAGCATTTTCCTATGAAAAATAGCTTATTTCAGAACTATCCAAATCCTTTCAATCCTGTGACCAATATTTCATATTCATTAAAAAGCATATCAGACGTGGATCTTAATATTTACAATATTAAGGGTGAATTAGTAAAAAATCTTGTAAGATCTGAACAATCACCAGGTAATTATAACGTCAAATTCGATGCTGAAAATCTGTCTTCGGGTATATATTTTTATGATTTAAAAATTAAGGGAGTAACAGTTGGAAATAAGAAAATGATCATTATGAAATGATAGAGACTTATAAAAAAAGAACGCAGAGATGCGTTCTTAACAATCTAAATACAAATATTTCAAAATAACGAGTCGTAAAGACGTACTACCAGTACGTCTAGCTACAAATATTGTTCTTCCTCATAGAACCAGTCGTTGTAGAATTCGATGGACTTGATTGCCGTCGCTGCATCTCCACAAGCTGTAATGATCTGTCTCTGCTTCTTAACGATAATATCCCCTGCCGCAAAAATACCAGGTATATTTGTTCTCATTTCCATATCGGCTTTTATATATCCAGCTTGATCTCTATCGATTATTCCAGGGACAAAGCTGGTTCCAGGAATGTATCCTACAAATACAAAAATACCTTGTACTTTAAGATCTGATATCTCATTTGTTTTTACATTCTTTAATTTTAGGTTATCTACGATCATCTTACCTTCAATACTTTCTACTACAGAATCCCAGATAAAATCTATCTTCGGATGTTTGAAAGCTTTATCCTGAATAACTTTTGTTGCTCTAAGCTTATCTCTTCGGTGGATTATCGTAATCTTACTTGCGAATTTAGTAAGATATAATGCTTCCTCTACTGCAGAATCTCCACCTCCTACTACGGCTATTTCTTTGTCTCTGAAGAATGCTCCATCACAGGTTGCACAATAAGAAACTCCCCTACCCAGATGCTCAGTTTCACCTTCACAACCAATTTGCCTTGGAGATGATCCTGAAACGATCAAAACACTTTTTGTTCTATACTCATTTGAGTCTGATTTCACCAAATGACCTTCAGTACCTGCTCCAGGTTCAATATGTATAACTTCTTCACTTTTAATTTCCAGTCCAAAATCTCTTGCCTGTTTTTCCATTTGTATAATGAGATCAGGTCCAGTAATATTTGGAGTACCAGGATAATTTTCTACCTCTGCAGTAATAGATACATTACCACCCGGCATCATTTTTTCAAGCATAATCACGTTCATTTTTGATCTTGCTGCATAAATACCCGCTGTTAATCCTGCAGGTCCACCACCAATAATTATAAGGTCTAACATTTCTTTCTTTTCCATTTCTCTAACTCCATTTATTGCACACTATATAGCTACTATGCTAATATACATCATTTTTCCTTCTGTGTCAATAGTATTAATGTGGTCTACAACCGTCCGTGCCTGATTATGGAAATGATAAGTCCGAAAGCCAATATGATTGCACCTATATACCCCACTATTCCTATAATTGGAATCCCGAACATAAGAGGAGGAATACCAGAAAGAACAATAAGAGAAGAACCTATTATTATCGACGCCAGAACAACCGAAAAAGCTATCTTGTTGCTTATTCTTTCGTGAGTCTCAAGCATGTTTTCAAATCCCTTGTGCTTAAGATCAACTTTAAAATTGCCTTTTTTGAGCAGATTTATCAGTTCGGGTATCTCCTTTGGCATTTTTTTGATAAGCTTCCAGATGTCCTCACTCATTTCCCGCATTTCTTTCGCTATCTTTCCGGGAGCATATTTTTTTCTCATCAGCTTTTTGGAATACTTTTCGATCACCGATCCGATATTAAATTCCGGATTAAGATCTTTTCCGAGTGACTGCGCCAAAACTATCGTTCTTGTTAAGAGAAAAAGGTTTGAAGGCATTCTGAGACCGTTCCCGTTAAATAAACTAAAAAGATCGTTCATAACTTCAGCCATGTCGAGATCCGCTATGTCTCTGTATAAATGCTTGTCGATCAGAGCTGAAACCTGAAGTTGAAGATCCTTACTCTCAGTATCAGGACTGCTCGGTGTAATTTCTAGTAACGCCCGTGTAACCTTTCCTGTGTCTCTGTTTACAATTCCGGATATTATGTCTGTAAAAGATTCTCTAACAGTGCCCGAAAGCGATCCCATCATGCCGAAATCAATAAAACAAAGCTGCCCCTGCTTGGTCACGAATATATTTCCAGGATGAGGGTCGGCATGAAAAAATCCGTCCTCGAATACCTGATGCAGGATAGAGTCTACGCCTGTAACTGCAATCTCTTTCAGAGAAAAACCTACTGATTTTATTGCTTCTGTTTCCGACACCTTGAATCCGTCGATAAATTCCATAGTCAGAACTTTTTTGGTGGAAAGGTTTTTGAATACCGCCGGTACTTTGACTTTTTCATCAGATTCGAAATTTCGCCTGAATCTTTCTATGTTGGTAAGCTCGTTATCAAAGTCAAGTTCTTCGTAGATCGATCTTTCAAACTCTTCAACAATACCGGGCAGGTTGAATGAATTCATGTTTTCAATATGTTTCTGGATCAGTCCACTAAGATGTTTCATGATCTCAATATCTATCTCTATCTTTTTTCTGATATCCGGTCTCTGTATCTTTACCGCTACAGTTGCTCCGTCCAGCATAATTGCTTTGTGCACCTGTGAAATAGATGCTGCAGCCACGGGCTCTTTATTAAAATCAGCGAACAGTTCAACGGAGGGTTTACCCAGTTCTTCCTCCAGTAATCTTAAAGCTTTATCTGTATCGAAAGATGGAACCTCGTTCTGGAGTTTTTCAAGCTCTTTGATAAGTTCTATGGGTATCAGATCGCTTCTTCTGCTCATGATCTGACCGAATTTTATAAAAGTCGGACCGAGCTTTTCCAGTATCATTCTTATTCGCTCATAAACTGTCAGATTTTCATCCTTTGACATATCATCTTTAAAAAAGAGTTTTCTTCCAAGATTGATGTATTTTGTAATCATGGAATTCGTTATAAGTTCTGAAAAACCGTGAGATGATATTACTTCAATTATTTCGACATATCTGTTGGAGTGCCTGTAAATTTTTTTTATAAGATTGTTATTATCCATATTTTCATCCTGTGATATTTATTTTATCAGTTCAGTATTTACATAATAAGCTTTTTTTCACGATAGGTCAAATTTATCGTGAGTTTGAGGAAAACAAAAGAAATCTGAAATAATCTTGAATTAAAACGATTTATTTCTTAAATTCTTCTTTCAAAATAAAAAAAGACATTATGAAAACTTTACTGATAATCCCTCCATTCACTCAGCTTAACTCACCTTATGCATCTCTTCCTTTTCTTAAAGGAACTTTAAATAAATTCAACAAAGAAGCAGATCTTTTAGATCTCAGCATTGAAACTGCTTCAAAGCTATT
>JAQICF010000215.1 GCA_027858795.1 Candidatus Delongbacteria bacterium
ATTGTCATTTTATGTCCTAATGTGATATATGATTTTGAGGTTAACTATATACCTAAGAAAATATTAATCTTTTACACTTTTTGCAAGAATTTATTCTGTTAATTATGACACAGTCTGGGTAGGCGTCCCCTACAGACTGTCAACTGTCAACTGCCAACTATCTTTTAATAATCATATACATCAACGATCATTTCTTCCATATTTATCACATACATTCTATCTCCGACAAAGAATATTTGTTTCTGCATGAAACTAAATGATCCGAGGTTTACATTACCTTTGTTTACCTCAAAATCCACTCTGTTCTGAAATACTCCATCTTTAAAAATATCAATATACGAGCCTTCAGGATCTTTACTCCTGTCAATTTCAGGAACTACCAGAAGTCTTCCATATTTATCATAGTACATAGAAGTAAAAGCTTTTTTGAAGTTATCAAGTTTCATATTATCATTGGTAATACCACTATTATTCTGCTCAATATATGCCATGAATGCTTCCTGCTCTTCTTCACTGTTCTTTGTTTTTCTATATTCCTTCTTGATTGTAGCAGTCTTTTTTCCTGTCAAATCAAATTCATTGATTTTATATTGATTATCATCGTTTTCAGATAAATAAACTTTATCCTTTCCCGGTGCAAATGGGATCAGAAGATCAGATATCTTAACCTTTCCTGAAGAAAAGTCCTGAAATCCGATATCTCTTTTTTCAAAGGTATTTGTTATTTTAAAATCTTTGTTCAGGAGTGACAGGCTAAATTTAATCGCCTGATTTTCTTGATCTACCTCAACGGTATAACCAATAACATTTTCATTATCAAAAGTCTTAGGCAGTTGAATATCCATTTCAAGTCTTTTATCATTTATAAATTCACCATCTAAAGTAAATCTGGATATTTTACGTAATCTTTGACTCATTACAGAAAGTGTGTCATCAAGTATGGCTACAAATGTAGGACCTGATAATTCTCCAGGACCCTGACCTCTTCGGCCAATGCTCTTAGTGAAAATACCTTCTTTATCAAATTTCTTTAAACTCATTGAACTCATATCCAAAATATAGATATTTCCGTCCTTATCAGCTGTCATTGAGAAAGGTTGATTAAAACTTGCAAGACTATCCTCATTCTCTCCTGATATACTGAATCGTTTTTTTAGATCCAGTTTCACATTAGGATCAGCGGGTGTTGACGTATTTGTATAATTTTTTATACCATCTTTGTCAGCGATGACTTTCTCGACAGATTCTTTATCGCCACATGATGATAGGACAAGCATTCCTACTATTAAAATTGCTAATATTCTCTTCATTTTTGACTCCTTTTATTTAATAAATGCCGTAGGCATGGATTATTAATAGCACGGCATGCTAATGCCGTGATTACATATCCCAATAATGAATCAAAGTCCCATCGGGATGGCTTATGTTTATAAATATTTTTCATCATAACCAATTTTATACTTTTTTAGAAATTCAATGTACTCTTCTCTGAATGTTTTATTCTCATGATGTTCTTTCTGGTTTTGGATATATTTTATAAGTGAATTAAGTTGAGATTGTGAACATGAAAAAGCTCCATATCCTTCCTGCCACTGGAACTTTTCTTTATACCAACCTTTTTCATTAATGAATTTCGAAGAAAATGATTTTATATCTCTCATAAATTTAGATATAGATAAAGTTGGATGTATCGATGCTAAAATATGCATATGATCGCTTATATTATTTATCGTGTATAACCTACATTTTCTATCTTTAACAACAGAACTGATATATTTATGTAATTCAACATTGTATTTTTCTTCTAGGACATTCTCTCTATTCTTGGTTGAAAACATGAAGTGAATATAATTTTGAGAGTATGAATTTGACATTTAACTTCCTTTTAAGTCACCCCTATGGGGCTTTATACTTGATTGATTTCTTCTATTTCACGGGGCTTTTACCCCGTGCTATTATTAAGTCACCCCTACGGGGTTAATTTTCTAGGACATTAACACAGTAACAATTATATATCAATTCTACCTTAATGTTAATTTAATTACGATGAACTGCACTTTTTTAGCGACAAGTTACCGTTTCACTGCTTGAATGATCCATCCGATTTACAACCTGTTTACTTATATCAATGTTATAGACAATATGTTTCAAAAATAGTTGTTTTAATATTACTTAATTTTTATAATAAAATTCGGAACATATTTAATAATCTTTCAGCTACATTAATTAACTTGATTAAAATAAGTAATTTAAGTTTAAAAAGAAAGTCCTAAATAATTTATTTAGCTATGTAGTTTTTGACATTTTTTTTACTGACCAAACATGAGTATGATTATTGACAAGAATAATGATGCACTAAAAAACATTCCAACTATACCTTTTTTTATTTCTCCAGCGGGATTAGTTACAAATGCATATCCATATAATATTGACAATCCACCTAAACCCACAGTAAGAAAAATTGGAAATGCGATAAACCAATGAATAATTCCACCGATAAAATAACTGCTGTAAAAATGACCTGTCCAAATGAATAATGCTAAGGTTGACCAGAATAAAAACAATCCTGTAATGAGAATAAAAAGCATATATTCAGTTCTGTGTTTATTCTTTTGTTTTTCACTAATCTTGTTACCCAGGTTATTCACCTTGATTCTGATAATATCTGGAATAAGAAAGAAAAACATGTAAATCATCGAATAGAAAATACTTTTCTCTTTACTTGAATTATAATGTTCATCAATAGCATCATCTACAACAGTATCATAATTTTTTATGATCGGAGCATCATCTTTATATCCCAAATAGAATCTATATTTTTTGAAAAATGTTTCTTCCGGTATATCACTTAAATTCAAAACAAAATCATACTCAAGAACTGAAAGACCGTTTTCATTCAATACTTGGACATAATCTCTACCAAATCTTCTATAATTCCCCCATACACCATAAATTTTCAATCTATCCTTGTACATTTGATGATGTGTCTCAAGTGTGGTTTCTCTCTCGCTGTCGATATTAGCTTGTAGGGTAATAAATCCATTTGTTTTAATTATCCTTTTCAATTCTTCCATGAGCGTATAATAACTAGGCATTTTTTCTAAAACATAGTTACAAATTATTACATCGAAATGATCGCTTGGATATTTATCTCTCAATTCTTCATTTCGAATTGAAAAGTCACCTGTTAGAGTAAATATTTTAATATCTGTATTTGGAAAACCGGAAAAATATTTTGTTATTTCGTTCTTTTCACTGATCACTAATATTCTTAATTCACCTGTTAAAAGCTGAGTTCTCGACTGTAAAAACAAGAGAAGAGTTCTTTCTTCTTTGGATGAAGCACATACCGGACAGTGAGTACTTTTTCCACCGGATCGACCAAATGTATCCATTCTAAAAAAACGAGAACAGAACGGACAATACAGTTCATTACCTGCAAAGTAATGAGATTTATATAATTCATAATTTTCTTTTAATTTTTTGAATGCCATAATTTCTCGGATTACGTCATCCTGAAATTTGATTCAGGATCTTGTTTCAACTCTCTACCTACAAGGGGTTAAAACCACCTTGTTCAAATATATTCTAATTCCAATCTTCCTGTAATAATTTTTTATCTTTACATTAAATAAAGTAAGCTGTTTAGGTTTAAAAAGAAAGAATATAATAATTTATTTAGCTATGTAGTTTGATAGTTGCACCTGTTATGCAGGACAAGGGGATCATATCCCCTTGTTGCAACCTAACCATATTAATATTTCGGATATGACTGTAAATGCTTTGAATTTCGAGAGATATTTTTCTGTTAAAAAGATTAAGCACAGTTTAATTGATAATATACACTTTCATTACACATCAACTCATCGTGTGTTCCGGATTCTTTGATTGTTCCATTTTCTAAAACAAATATTTTATCACAATTTCTTATTGTAGAAAGTCTATGTGCTACAATTATTACAATTTTATCTTTACCGATTGCAGAAATAGTCTTTTCAATATATTTCTCGCTTATAGTATCAATATTTGACGTAGCTTCATCCATTAGCAGAACATCAGGACTCTTAAGTAATGCTCTTGCAATTGAAATCCTTTGCTTCTGACCAACAGACAAGTTACTTCCTTTGATACCAACTTGTGTCAGTAAACCATCAACCATTTTATCAGCAAAATTGTTAACATAAGCGTTTTCTGCAACATTATAAATTTCTTCCTTTGTTGCACCAGCTTTTCCCAATGCAATGTTATTATATATCGTATCATCAAACATAAAAGGTTCCTGCTCAACAACTGCTATTTTTTTTCTTAAAAATACTATTTCAGGATATGATGCAGTTCTATTATTAATCCTAATCTCCCCACTATCAATATCATACAATCCTGTTAATAATCTAAATATTGTTGTTTTACCATTACCGGAACCCCCAACTATGGCAACTTTTTCACCTTTGTATATTTTAAAACTGAGTTTATCTATTAATTTTTCATTTTCTTCATAATTGAAATTAACATTATTAAATGAAATGTTCTCTATATTTGAGAAATTTTCAATTTCTTTAATCGGTTCTGATTCCATATCAAATAACTCTTTAATTCTATTCAATGCAACAAGTGCCTGTTGAATCTGTACATTAACATTTACAAGCCTATTAGTTGGTCCAAATAAATATCCTACAAAAGAGTTGAAGGCAATTAATGAACCAATGGTGAGCCTTTCATTTATTATTTCATATCCACCGTAACCAATAATTATTATAGGAGCAAGTCCTCCAATTAAACCAATAACTAAATTATTAGTAAACGATATTTTACCAAGTTTTACATATGATTTATAAGAAATATTCGCTTTTGAGATATAGCGCAATATATTGAATTTTTGCCTTGAATATTGTTTTATAAGTTCAATCATCGAAAGAGTTTCATCAAGTTGTTTAACCGTTTGAGAATCATCTTCAAAATATATTTTCGAGATACTTCTTATCTTTTTACTGAAATAAATTGTCGTTACAGCAAAAAAAGGTAATAATACAACAGATACTATTGCTAACTTCCAATGTATATAAAAAATTGCACAAAAACCTACAATAAATGTAAAAACATCTTTTACAATATGGATCATTGTATCAGCAAATAGAGATCTTAATCTTTGTGTATCAGAGTTTATTCTCGATATTAAATATCCTGTTCCGAATTGTTTAGATATTTTTAGAGAAATGCTATTAATTTTCTTGAGTAAATCGAGTTTTATGTCGTAAATTATTTTGTTATTGATTTTATAAAAAAGAAAATTTTGAAAATAACCCAATATTTTTTGTAATAATAATATAATTAAAACCACAGATATAAAAATTATTAGTTTCTCAAGATTTTTATTTGGCAAGACATTGTCTATTATATGACGAGTTAGGAATGGAGTGGGAAGAAGTAATAGAGATAAAATAAGAATAGAAATACCTCCTAATATCAATAATGAGGTATGTTTTTTTATGTATTTATTTAAAAAATATTTACCAACCATAACTTATCAGTCCAGAATTCAATTAACAAGTTAGTATTAATTATTCTTAATACTCATAAACTTTTACGGATGTATTAGCCATATCCAAGTAATAAATCCTTTCTCCGTAAAAAAACAACTGGTTTTCAAAATCAATAAAGTCATTTCCAGGAATAATATCAAGTTTTGTTCTATTTTGAAACTTACCATCCTTAAATATATCTAAGAAACAATCTTTTGATATTTCTTTTTTTCTATCTACAGATACAACTACTAACAATCGTTTGTATTTATCATAATAGATACTGTTGATTGGCTTCTTAAGAGTTGCACTTATTGGTGGATTATTACTATCATTAACTCTTTTTAAGCTTTCATTAAAATCATTTTTTTCATTCTGACTTAATCTTATAGATCTATAATTTTTTGATATTTTTTCAATTTTTTCACCGTCTAAATTATAAATATCTATGGCATAAATACCATCTTTATTTTGGGATACAAAAATTTTTTCATCGCTGACAGCATAAGGAGCATATAAGTCAAGAAAATTTACTGATTTTTGTTGATCAAAATCAACCGTATGTTCATGTATTGTCTTAACAGTAGCAAACTGACTATTCATAATAGATAGATTCACACTTATCTTTAAGCTGTTTTTCCCTTTTTGAATATTTTCAGTGAAACCAATTACATTTTTGCCATTATTAATTGGTTTTACAAATATAGGAGTAGCATCTTCTATTCTAGATGCACATAAAAAATTTCCTTCTAGAGAATATTTATTTACAAGTCTGTTACTCATTGAGCTTACCATAACTGTATCATTAATAATCGCAATATTGTTAGGAAAAACACTCTCGCCGGGACCAGTACCTGAACCTCCAAAGGATGTAACAAAAACACCTTTGCTGTTAAATTTGTTTATCAAGCATTTCTCGACATCTAGCACATAGAGATTTATATCATTATCAACTGCTAAAGCAAAAGGATGTCCAAATCTCCCGTTGGCATTTCCTGTAATTTCGTATAATAGTTTTGTGTCTATAGTCTCATTCCTATTTGCAGGAATGTTACCGTTTTCATAGCAATTAACTCCATCTATCAAAGTAACTTTAAAATCATTTTTCGAACAAGAGATTAAAATAATTAAACAACAAATAACAAACAGCCATACTTTCATTTGAACTTCCCTCTGTATTTTAACTTAAACTTTTTTTATTAATCGTAATGTCATAAATACTTTTTATAAAGTTTTTGCTTGTCTCTTTAATTTCATTACATTTGTCATCACAAGCAATAAAGTTACCATGACGAGACATTTCTGCAGCAGGACAGTATTGGCATAACATTCTAGCCCAACAATTTCTACATTTTTTACTTTTTGTCTTATCTAATTCTTTTAATTTAGCCTGCGATTTTAAAAGCATAGATTCATCTAAATTAATTTTTGACACATCTCCCATAGACATATTTTTAAATCCTAAAAATCTATGGCATGGAAATAATTCACCATTAGCAGAAATTGTGAAGTGTCTAGTTCCTGTTGAGCATGAATATTTTTTGTATCTACTATTAATAAAATTATCTACACAATTAATATAAGCTTCATCGGCAGCAAACTGTTTACTAATTTCTTCCTTAGATGGAGCTAGATTCACAGGATCCTCACAGTCTAAAATCAAACCATTATCTATCCCAAACTCATTTTTCATAAATAATTTCACATCTTGTCTAGTACAATTATTATGTTCATGCACATTTGTATATGTTGATTCATATGATATTTTTTCTTTACCAAATATTGATATTAGTTTTTTTACATTTTTATTTATTCTGTCATAACTTCCCTTGCCATTACGGTACACTCTTAGCTTGTCATTTACTTCTTTTGGACCATCAATACTAAAACGAATAAATATATTATATTTCTTCACCAAATCAATAAATTTATTAGATATAAGAGTAGCATTTGTAATAATTGAAAATGTTATATGCTTTTCTTTGTTCTTAGATAGTTTTTCACATAGATATTCAATTACATCAACATTCAATAAAGGCTCACCACCAAAAAATGTTATTACTAATTCTTTTGCTTGTAATCTATTTGTCAAGAAGTCAACTACATTGCCTGCTGTTTCATTATTCATTATTTTCCGATCTAGTCTATAATCAGCATAGCAGTATCTACAGTTTAGATTACATGCATTTGCAACATTAATTTTTATAGTTGCTTGATCAGAATAATCTTCAATAATTTTGGGTGGGGTATTTTCTTGAGTTCGAAAAATAACTTCTAAAAAATTTTCAATCTCTTTTTCAGAAATTTGGTAGTCTCTACTAATATCTTTTACACTATAATTTTTTTGAAAACGATCTATAAAAATATTTTTACATACTTTATTTATCTTTAATAATCGAAAAGCATTAACAAAATAAAGTAAATAATCATTTTCGTATTGTATTATGTGGTAGTCACATTTTTGCATATTTTTTCCATTTTAATTAATATTTGGGTTGGAAATTAAAAATTTCCAACCCATTCTTACAAATTATTACTAAGCATGTGTTACAGCATCTATCCCATCATTATCGGTGCAACTGCAGGAACAAAAAAAACCTCTCGCACCACCACCAACTACAACAACATCTGAATACTGAATAGTATTTATCTCTTCTTGGAGATCATCAACTTTAATGATTTCATAATCTAGCATGTTTACTCCATTATTAAATAACAATTACATTATTCACTTGAATCTTTCTTTTTTGTTGAACAATCACAACTACAGAAAAATCCATTAGTTCCTGCTCCTGCTACATCTGTGTCAGTTTTTACATCAGTTAATCCGTTTTCAATTTGTTCCATTGATACGACTTCAAATTTCAACATGTTTTCCATCTTTTTTCTCCATTTTTTAGTTTTCATTTCATTTCCAATCTGCGTCCAGATCATTACCTAAATTGCAATTTGCATTAAAGATAATATCTTCAGAAAGAAAAACAACAAAAACAACAGACAATCATTAGCAATACTATTCACCAATAATTATTACCAATAATATCATTCAACACTTTTCTTATATTCAGAGGGGTTCAAACCTGTATGTTTTCTAAACCATGCTGCAAAATATGATTCATTCTTAAAACCAAGATCGATCATAACATCAATACAAAAACTTTTTTTCAAGTTTACCATTGCATATTCTAACATAAGTTCTTCATGTGCAGAAAAAATAGTCTTCCTATCTAACCTTCTATATCTCTGATGGATATACGAAAAACTCTTACCAAAATAATCAGATAATATCTTCTTGATATCGAATTCTTTACTCCGATTTTCCAACAATATTCTATGAACTTCCTTACAAAATTCTTCATCATTTAACTGATTGAACATTCGAATTCTCCAATTACTTCATAATTACTACATTAAGTAACGTTTCTTCTAATTCTTCACAATAAAAACAAATCGCTCTAAATCTAATTATCTCTATGTATTTAGTCAATAGAAACGACCAACAATATATTACAATATTATATTAACAAATTACAAAAAAAATAATTAAAAAAATAGGGGGCACTGTTTTTTGACACTTAAACTATACAATTAGCTATAATTATCCTCACAAAACTTCAGTGATATTTTAGCATTACATTATAAATGAATATGATTTTTCTTGTATTTTTGGAATTATTTACCAATAATAAGGAATATTTTTGGAATTTTATTATCGCAATAGTGGTATATTTATGGGTTTTACAAATTCATATCCTGACATACCTCTGAAATGTATCGATTTGGATAGTTCTCTTGGTGAAATATAAAAATCATAAAATTTTACACAATCTCAGTAAAACTCGGAAGCATGAACCATTGTATATTTACACCAACACAGCTAAAACACAACCCTATTACTACACCTTTCTTGCTTTTTTACAAGTGTGTTTGTATATTGTTTTATCTAAATCATTGCGAGGTAAAATAAATGAAAAGATTTTTTGAAACATATTTAGAAGAATGGAAAGATCGAAAAAATAGAAAACCACTTATAATACGAGGTGCAAGACAAATAGGAAAAACTTATACAGTTGAAGAGTTTGCAAGTAATAATTTCTCTAATATAGTTAAACTTAACTTTGAGGAATTACCGGAACTTAAAAGTTTCTTCAATACTAACAATGTAACTGAAATCAGAGAGAATATAGAGGTGTTTTTCGGCACGAAAATAACAGAAGGTACTACACTATTATTTTTTGATGAAATCCAACAGTGTCCTGAAGCTATAGTTTCATTAAGATATTTTTATGAAAAGCTACCTAATCTACATTTAATTGCTGCTGGTTCTTTATTAGATCACACTTTAAATAACATGAAATACTCTATCCCGGTAGGACGAATCGAATTCGCTTATATGCATCCATTGAATTTTTATGAATTTTTGATTGCCCAAGGTGAGAAACAATTAACAGAATATCTCAATAATTACTCCCTCGATAAGGCAATTAGCTTACCAATACATAACAAACTTTTAAAACTTTCACGATTATACTATTTCATCGGTGGAATGCCTGAAGCAGTGAAGGAATATTCACAAACTAAAGATCTGATTTCAGTGGAAAGAATACATGAAAGTATTTTAAAAGCACTTGAATATGATTTTGCAAAATACGGTTCTAAAACTCAACAGGAGATTTTAATTACAATACTGAAATATATTCCTGCAGGTCTGGGACGAAAAATAAAATATGTTAATATCGACGAGCATCATCGCTCAGACACAATTAAATCAGCTCTTAAATTACTAGAAATGAGCAGGATCGTTCATCTTGTAAAGAATACCAAAGCTACCGGAATTCCATTGGAACAGGGCTGTGATAACAAGTTGATGAAACCATTATTTTTGGATATTGGATTGGGTAATCATATTTTAAAATTAAGACTCATTGACATCGAAAACTTACTTACTATTAATGAGGGAAGCCTAGCTGAGCAATTCATCGGGCAGCAATTATTGACTACAGAACCATATTTTTTAGATTCTCAACTTTATTATTGGGCAAGAGAGGTAAAAAGTTCTGCTGCTGAATTGGATTTTCTAAGTGAAAGTAATAATCGAATTATACCAATTGAAGTTAAAGCCGGTAAGACCGGTACTTTAAAATCTTTGCAAGTTTATATGAAAGAGAAAAAATTAGAAACAGCAGTTCGATTTAATACCGATCTACCATCTCAAGTCGATGTAATAGCTAATATTCGTATAGGGCAAGTTGTTGAAGAAGTCCGTTTTAATCTTTTATCACTACCGTTATATTTAGCTTTGGAATTTAAACGATTGATCTGATCGTAGCCTACACAACCTCAGTAAAATTAGGTAATATAAACCATAGTATTGAATAAAATACTAGTAAAAACCATCCAAAGACCGGAAGGGTCTTTCCTTCAAGAAATGAAGCAAATCCTGCTGCAAACATTCCAAATATGCTTCCACCAAAATTATCGATAAACCATTCTCCGAACCAGATCATTGCTAATGGAGTGAGTAATTTTATAGAAACGTCGGCAAGTTCTTCTCTTCTGACTAGCATTACTATTGCAATAAATATTATGAAATAAATTATTGAAATTATCTTACTTTTTGTAATCATATTAATTTTCCTTTATTATTTGATCCATTCATGAAAATTATCAGGAGTGATAATATTAAACTCAGATTCTAAGTAAGTTTTTGCCCATGCTGCAGGAATTTTTATTTTCTTTTTATTCCATTTAAACTCATAAGCATGTAACACCCCTCCTCTCTCTTCAATCCAGTCGATTTCCTGCTGATCATAAGTTCTCCAAAAATAATTATTCACGATCATACGGTTAGAATTTTGATACTTGAGTCTTTCTGATATTGCGTAATTCTCCCAAAGTTGACCAACATCATTCCTTAGATCAAGACTGTTAAAATTTGCAATTAATGTATTTCTAATACCATTATCATAAAAATACCATCTAGGACTTTTCGAGATTTCTTTTCGAAGGTTTCTACTGAATCCTTCAACTTTAAAAAGAATAAATACTTTTGACAATAGATCTAGATACTTTTCTACGGTATTTTTACTCATAGATAATTGTTGTCCAATTTCATGATAAGAAACTTCTTTGCCAATTTGAAAAGCTATCAACCTCAGAATACTGTGAATTTTTGAAGAATTCTTTATATTTTCAAAAGCTAAAATATCTTTCAGCAAATATGAATTGATAATCTCATTTAAATATTCTTTTTTATCTTCATTATCCTGCAGATTTATAAGTTCAGGATAATTACCATAGATCATTCTATGCTTGATAATATCTTTTTTAGCTATTGGGTTATCTATTTG
>JAQICF010000221.1 GCA_027858795.1 Candidatus Delongbacteria bacterium
GAGCATTATAGGGTTAAAATGGATAAAAATCAAGTAAAATTTTATAATATTTGGACAAAAATCAATGTATTTATTTGAAATAATGGACAATATTCAATATTAATGTACTTGAATATACAACTTGAATTATTTATAATCAAACTCTAAGTATTATAAAAATACTGATATGATCGAAGTAAGTGATGATGTTAGGGCTTTAAGGCATAGGATCGTTGAGAGTTTTGAGGATTTATAATAAGTTTAAATGTTGCTATTCAACACTAATTATGCTATTATGGTTTAAACAATATATTAACAATAATTGGTTTAAACTCATGAATAACATTCTCGTTGGAAATGGTGTAAATCTTCAATTCTCAAATAGAGAATACTTAAATAATGAAATCATCAGTCGTGGTGTGAAAAAATTGAACACCGGTGCATTTCCTGAAAATATTTATCCTAAAGAAATTCACGAATTTCTAAAAAAAATATTTTTAATAATACCTGGAATTATTAAAAATGAATATGACGCTTTAGCTATTACATCATATGAAAAAAAAGTTTTACAACTATTCAAACGAAGAAATAAAGTAATTCTTAGAACAAATAGTTTGTGCGATATTGGAATTGAAGATTATTTATTTGCATACACTATATTCTGTAGAATTAATAAAATCGAAAATCCTGACAGATATAATATAATGAAATTTCTCGAACGTTTTCTTATTGACTCAATATACAATGATGGTAAAATAAATAAAGTATATGAAGAGTATCCAGATGGTTTTATAAATTGGATTAATCATTTTGATACCATTTTTACAACAAACTATGATTCTAATCTTGATACTATTTCTAAAAAGAACATATATCATCTTCATGGAGCTTTCCATATTTTAGATGAAGTATATGACAAAAATAGTATTCGAAACCAGTTAGAATTAGATGATTATGATTATTTTGAAGGATTTGACCACTTATATTCAAATGCACTACTTGATTTTTCAGGTTTTGGAAAAGAATTTATGCTTAAAAGATCCGAGTTGGCTAATTCTGGTATTGATAAATACGCAGAAGCATACTCTAAAGGAGAGAATCAAGACGTAATCGCTGATATTGATTCATTTAAAAACAATGAAAATCCTACGATAAGAAATTTATACAAAGGTATTATGTTAAGAATTAATGAACCTGAAAACAAGTTTGAGGAATACTATCACTTTTCTGACTTTAAGAATATTAAAGATGAGCTAACTATTCTAGGATTGTCACCAAATAACGATAATCATATCTTTGAAGCAATCCAAAACAATAATAGTATCAAAAAAATTATCTACTATTATTATGATTATGAAGAAGCAAAAAATATTGAAAAAATATTCAAACATAAATATATTGAGTTAATCAGAGTAAAAGAATTTTGGGGACAATTCCAAGAAGTAGTTTGAATTCCCACTTGCCTAAATTGAAAAATATTCGAATAGTGCTAACTCATAATAAAAAATAAAAAATGGAGGAATCATGAAACATGCTGTTGCTTATATTGATTTATTAGGATTTTCAAACTTTGTTAATAGTAACTTAAGTGATGCTATAAAAGTTTTAGAAAACTATAACCACATTATTGATGATAAAATTTTTGATCAAAAATTAGATAACAAATCAAAAAATAGTTTTAAATATTTTATACCATTTAGTGATTCTATTTTTATTGCTTCAGAAATGCCAAATGAATTTATCAAAGAATTAGCTGATTTTTTTTTAGCATGTTTCAAATTCACTTCTGATCAATATATAAGACCAAGAAATAGTGATTCTCCTGAAGATATTGAAGTTATAACTAACATTATAGACAAGAACGGAAAAACAACACAGGAGAAAGTCATTCAGAAGTGGTATCCTATACTATTCAGAGGTGGTATTTCTTTCGGAGAAGCACATGCGATTGAATTAAATACGATTAATAATTCGGAATATTCAAAAATAAAAACATTGGCAGGGAAAGCAGTTGTAAAGTCTGTAGGACTAGAATGTTTGGAAGATTTGAAAGGTAAAATAAAAGGACCACGATTAATATGCGACAAAGAATTTATGGACTCAATAACTGATAGTAAAATCAAGTTTTATATCGTCAAATTAAAAGATTTTGAGAATCTTTATGAAATTTTATGGCCTGCTTTTCATTTTATTAACAACAAACCATATGAAATCAAGAAATTCAACAATTTATTTATACCAATATCTAATTTTTGGAAAGCCTATAAAAATGAAAAATATGGGAGACATTATTTAAATTTTATAAAATTACTTATAGAAAGCACATTGAGATTTGCAGAAAATATCAATGAAACCAATAATGCAATAGATTATATTAAAACTCAATTAAAGAATAATGGAATGCAATCGGACATTAAATATTTGTTCGATTTAAGCAGTTGATTAAATTATCTCTACTTAAAATAAAATAATAACAACCCTTCCACTTGCCTAATAAAAAATATTTCGTCAGAATCTAACAAACCTTCCGATTAATGCCCATATGATGAAGAATGAATGAATAAGTATTAGCTATCTCACGGTACAGATCGTACTTCCCCGAATACCCACTGTGTCCTGTCATTCCAATATTCAAAAGTACTTTTGTTTCGGCTGTATTATTTTCCCTTATCTTTGAGACCCATTTAAGCTGTTCCCAATAGTTAACTCTTAGATCGTAGAAACCGGCTCTAACGAGAATCTCAGGATATTGTTGCTTAACTATATTATAATACGCATTGTAAGAATGGTCTCCTAATTATAGTCTTATTTTTTAGTTACATTAGAAATAATCGTCCCTTCATAAACTGTAGTATAAGATTCCCAATCAGGATTACCACCAACCGTTCCACCAATTACATAAATTTTATTATCAATAGTTGTACATCCAAAAAATACGTTTTTTGCAGTTAATGGAATTATTTTAATAACAACATCTTACTAGCACCTATTAATCCGTCAGCTTCAATTCTGTAGTAATACATTCCAGAGTTTAAGCCTATAGCGCTAAAAGAAATTTCATGATTACCTGCTTTTTTATTGCTGAGACTATACTTTTTGACAAGCTCTCCAGAAGAATTAAAAATGTTTAAATTTCCATTAACCAATGGCATACTGAGGTCAAATTTAATGGTGGTTTTTGGATTGAATGGATTAGGATAATTACTTAATATAATTTTATTTTTTGGAGACATATCATCTTCTTGAATACCCGAACTTGCAATAGTCCCTTCATATACATCTGAATAGTAAGTCCAGTCCGGTGCACTTGTGGTTCCACCAATTACATAAATCTTATTGCCTAAAGAAACAAATCCTGCAAAACAGTTAATCTTTGGTAAAGGCGTAGTTTCTTCCCATGTATCACTTTCGATATCGTAAATTAAAACGGACGATACTGAACTACCGCTTTGATCTTGACCACCCAATACAACTATTTTATTTTCTACAACTACCGCACCTGGTTTAAATAAAACAAAGGGTATATCAGCTTTAGAGGTCCATTCATTCGTTTTTGTGTTATAACATTCAACAGTAGCAATTGTTTCCCAAATACTCATCTCAGAACCAGCGCCACCAATAACATAAATTAGTGAATCCTTGGCTACAATTGCAGGATTGTTTCTTAAAGTTGGTATTGGAGCCTTTTCCGACCAGGTATTGGTTTCTGTATTATACACTTCATTCTTTTTTGTAATGTTTGTGAATGAGGTGATCCCTCCGATAACATAAATCTTATTATCTACTACACCACAATCAATATGTTGCCTGGCAGTTGGCATTGAAGCAAGAGTTTGCCAAGTGTCTGTTTCAGGGGTATACTGA
>JAQICF010000261.1 GCA_027858795.1 Candidatus Delongbacteria bacterium
TCCCTATCCTCCCTTTTCTTTCCACCCTCCTGTTTGATATGTGAAGAATATCTGAGTGATGAACTATTTGTCTGTAATACCTGCCTGTCAAAATTGCAACTACATAAAAATTCCGATCCCGGATACATCGCTGTGTTCCAATACAATGACAGCATCAAAAAATTGATCTTTGAGCTAAAATATAATTCTCGACCTGAAATTGGACAGATACTTGGTAAAGAAGCAGCAAAACATTTATCCGACATATTCCAAAATGAAAATTCTATTTTACTTCCGGTTCCACTTCATAAGAAAAGAATCAGAAAAAGAGGTTATAATCAAAGTCTATATATTGCCCAAGGGATATCCGAGGGTCTTGCAATACCTATCAAAGAAGAACTTGTAAAACGAAGAAAGAATAATGTTTCACAGACTAAAGTTGATAACAGTGACCGAAAAAGTAATGTAAGCGGGATATTCAAACTTGATACATCTTCATTGGATAAAGATATTTTTATCATTGTAGTTGATGACCTGATCACAACTCAGGCTACAACAAAAGAGATATATAAAACTTTAAAAGAGCATGGCTATAATAACTTTTTCGGTTTGTGTATAGCTACTTCAGGTAAATAGGAGCTTTCAATCCATCTAAAATATTATATTAGAATCTGTAAGAATATTTTACATGGATCATCGATTCTGAAAAACCTTTTTGTCCGGGAATTCCGATAGTAAACTGAATTTCATTTGAATTTTTTAAGTAAGATAAAACTATACCATATCCAAATTTATACTCAAGATCTTCAAAATTTTTAATTTTCTCATTGTTAGGATTAAATCCTGCTACGTCTATAAAACATCCTAAACCCAGATCATTGATCGGTGTAAATATTAATTCAGATTCTGTAAGCAATTTTATATCACTGATAAAACTTTCATCATTGTAACCTCTTAAACCATACGCTCCACCAAAAACTATTTTGCTGAAGCTATCAATTGTTTCAGAGCTTAATACTTGTGAATATTCATTGTTAGTCATAAAAAATATTCTTTTATCTATTTTAAATACTTTTTTCATATTCACAGTAATTCCAATAGCATTATTTATTGAATCCTTTCCCGCAAACTCAGTGTTAATACTGCTTATACTACCCGCTAAGGAGAATCCTGAGTCTTTGGGTATCAAAACAAGATCATATAATGTTGAGTATTTAAGTCCACCTAAGTATTTATTGATATTAACATCTGAGTCAATATAAGCATTACTAGAATCAGGATAAATATTCTCCTGTGAATAACTTACAAAGATATCTGATTCCGGATTTATCGTCCACTCGGTAAATAATTCATACTTCCTTTTTAAATACTGAAGATCTAAATTTTCTTGTTCAAATACAAACCTATTTGAGATTGGATACGCTAAAATAAAAGGTTCTCTATACATCAAATGAATTTTTTCATCAGTTTCATTTTTCTTAAACCATTTAATGCCTGCTTTTCTGTTAGTTCCTAGGATATTCTCAGCGAAAAATTCCCCGCTTCCAACAAACTCTGCCCCGTCATCAGAATTATTTATTCCACCTAAGAACATTCCTTTAAAATATTTTTTTTCGTTGAGAACGATCTTTAATCCCAATTTCCCTTCGTTTTTAACAATTGAATATTCCGGTTTACTTTTAAACAGCCCTGTTTTATATAAATAATTCATTGCTATATTTACTTTTTCTTCACTGAATTTCGAACCAATTTCAAGTCTGGTTTCCCTTATCAGAAAATCAATGTCACAAATTCTATTACCTTCAAATTCAATAAATAACATTCTGACATATTCTCCTGAATTGATCTCTATCTTACAATAGTCTGAGTTAAGATCGATCACCTTAATTTCACATAAAGGGAAACCTGAGTTTGAATAGAAGTTAAGTATCTTGTCTATCGTTTTTTCAATATTCTCTTTTGGAGAATATTTTTCATTGTTAAAAATCTCTACTTGATCTAAAATAACACTTGAGGGAAAATACATCTCCCCTACAAAATCATATTTAATTTCTTGTGATAGGAGAAGATTAAATGATAGTAGAAATAAAACAGATATTAAAATACTCAGTGATTTAAACATTCGAAATTGTACCTTCCCTATCTTACCACATTGTTTGTCATGCTGAACTTGTTTCAGTATCTATCTTTGTAATCGTTTCAGACCCTGAAATAAATTCAGGGTGACAGTCAACTTTATTTATAAATTAAGCTCTTTTAATATCGTTTCAATATCATTTACTTTTTGTTTCTTAATTTCAGTGTACTCAAGAGCTTTGGGAATATCATTCTTCAAGTCCATTTCATTTTGAGGAACATAATGAAACAAGCCTTTCCCCTTATAATATTCTGCTAAGTATACTTGCTCTGTTTGTCCCGGTGTTGGAATGAACAATGCCTTTTTCCCTGCTGCAGCAACTTCCATTACTGTCGAATATCCCGGTCGTGAAATTATAAGACCAGCTCCATTTATCATCTTTGATATTTCTTCTCTTGATAAATGAGAATGTATATCAAGATCATTCTCTGATTCATTTTCATCAATCTCAGTTTTGCCTAAGACAACTATCTTTTTACCTTGGATATCTAAGATTTGCTCTCTGACCAAGTTTTCAAAATTCGTTCTCTGTGGCTCAGGGCCTGAAATTAGAACTAAATAATCTGAAAATATACTATCAGTATCTTTCGTGTCGGAAAGTAAGCCTACATACTGAAGTTTCTTCTTATCTATTTTCTGAATATCATGAGATAACTCTCCTGAGAAATTCAGGCTTCCTTCGAAATCAGGGATAAATATTTTTTTATACTTTTTAAAAAAGTATTTATTAAAATATACTGATAAGACCTCAAGTTTTTTTAAGCTCTTAGGCATAGAAAATTTTAATTGATGTGTAATAAAGTATGAAGGTATTTCTTTGCAATACATACCATATCTATTATCAGAGATAATTAAGTCGATTTTCTTTTCATTGATCATTCTTTTCGAAAATGAGTGCTCCTTGTAAAGCACTAATAGTATCTTTGGTAGCTGAGAAGCTAAGGATAGGAGTAGATATTTATCACTCTTTGAATATTTTATAGAATAATCGGGATAGTCAATAATTTCTAATTCAGGGAATTCTGAGCTTAGCAAAATATATGACCTACCAGTTGAAACTATGATCACTTCATTTTTTTTTATAAGTTCTCTTATTATTGGCATTGATCTTGTTGCGTGACCAAGACCCCAATTTAAAACTGCAAATAATATCTTTTTTTTCAAGCTCTTCCCCTAAGAATTACCCTACGAAAGAAATTACAAAATTAAACTTGACTTTACAATTAAATAAAATTATATTTGGAACTCATATCGCGGGATGGAGCAGTCTGGTAGCTCGTCGGGCTCATAACACTAAGGCCGTAGGTTCAAATCCTGCTCCCGCTACAAAAAAACTCTCACAATTGTGAGAGTTTTTTAATTTTATATTGAAACCACTTCCAGACGAACACTTGGGTTCGTCCCTACAGTTTTAATTGTTAATTGTTTTTCAATATCTTATTTATATCTTTCTTCCTACCTATATCGTGTAATATTCTGTGAATTGCCTTAAAATTCGATTTGTTGTTATGGTTATAAATTGCTACAATATTTTTCTTTTCACTTAATTTTTTACTTGCTGTAACTTCTCCTCTGTCGAATGGATCTTTACCTGTGTAATATTGGCAAGCAGCAATTGTCATCGGCAATGGTATAAACGGTATTATCTGATTTGTCGTTAAATTTAATTTCAATGCTTCCAGAACATTATCGACAGTATCATCATATACTTCTCCGGGATAACCTGCTAAAACATTAACTCTCAACTCATGTTTCTTTGAATACTCACCAACCTTTTTTACAAAACTTTCAATAAATTCTTCGATCCTTGTATATTCAGGTAATCCCATTAAGTTATTCAAAAAATCATTCTTCGAAAAATAAGCCAATACTCCGAAAGTATTCAGTCTCTTCATCAGATATTCTTTAAACGCATCATTATCACTCATTAATAGTGCAATATCAACGTTAGAAGCATAAAAGTTATTCCTTACATTCTTAACTTCGTCAACTTCTTTTGAGACCTCCACCATAGCCCTTGTGCCTTTTGAAAGATTCTTACATACATCCGGCATTACACATGACATTCTTTCACATTTTTTACATTTCGCTTCATCTCTGATAGAAATTCCGTAGTAATTTGATCGTATACCGTAAAAATTATTGATCATTTTATTGAATATCTTTGTTTTCGTAAAAAAAATTATATTTTTTAAGATTGAACTTTTAGACCTGAATGAGATCAATCTTCCCTGAGTAAAGATATCTTGAGTAAATGATAATGCATCCAAAGTTCCTCTATGGGTAGGTATTTGGTCTTTTATCCTATCATATGCTGGGATATCTTCCTTATACTTCGGATGAGGTTTCAGTGTAAAACTCGAACCATAAATGGAATCTAATTCATTCGTTTCCATAGGCAAATTAGGCTTGTTTATTGTCAAGTAACGATTAAGCACTTTCTGAACTAATGTCTCCGAATTGTATGGATTTTGATTCGAATGTAATATCCGTTCATGTTCAAGAAAATTATCTTTATTATCTTTCACATCTTCGAAAGAAGGCAATTCTGTATATTTCATTCTCTCTGAAATTTCATTTGATATATGAGCAACACCTGTTAATGCATTTAAATATTTGATCTCTCCACTTGCTCTCAGTTGGTCAGCTATTTTGATAAGATTTAATTCCATATTACCATACAAAAGAATGTCAGCTTTAGTATCAAATAATATCGGTTTCCTAATTTTTTCTGACCAGAAATCGTAATGCGATGCCATTCTACCTGCAGCCTCAACACCACCTATAACGATCTTTGAACTTTTATACAGCTCTTTAATTTTATTGCAATACCTGATCAAAGCTCTATCAGGTCTATTAACTTTTTTATTACCTGGAAGAAATTGGTCTGAAGTTTTAAGTTTTAAATACGGAGTAAAATTTGAGACCATTGAGTCTTCTTCACCTGTTATCACTAAAAAAAACAATTTTGGTTTCCCGAATATTGTCCATTCTTCATTTTTATTCATATTAGGCATATCTAAAACAGCTACATTATAACCATTCTTATCCAAAAATTTACCACAAACAGCAACTTGAGAATTTGGATGATCTATGTATGCATCACCAGTAACAATTATTACATCAACTTGTTTCCAGCCCATTTTTTTTATTTCTTTATTGCTGTTAGGTAAAAATCCTTTGATCATTTTAATCCCGTTTTTTGTTATTTAACACTATTATAAAGCTATACTTATTTGGAACTTTTTACAATAAAAAAAGCTGCCAATATTGACAGCTTTAATTCGAAATATTATTTTGATCTAAGTTACAGGAACTATTCCTAAGAACAGCACTTCAAGATCATCAATAGTCAGGTTACTACCATCGTTGAATTCAATGTACAACTCAATTACATTTGCACCTGTATAATCTTGCGTATCATCGTTCCATTCATCTTCATCCCAAACAATTCTTGCTGCCAATTCACCAATTTGAGTATCTCCGGAATAAACATCGCAGTACACATAATCTCTGCTCTCAATTATTGTCACCTGATCTTCTAAAGTATATTGCCCTGATTCCATAATATCTTCTAAACTACTGTCTGCCCAGAAATCAATTGTTGTATTGTTAATTGAATATTCTACTGAGGCTTCAGTTACATCTATCAGATCAAGAGTTGCATAAGTCAGATCAACATCAACCGAGAGAATATCAACTAATCCTTCAGCTATAGAAAAACCGTAACTTACAAGTGTACCATCTTGATTATAATTTACATTAATAACAAATGGTGGTAAGGTCAAAGTTAAGTCTAAGTAAGTCGGAATTATTTCCTCTGCAAACGTAGAATACTCCCACTCGGCCATAAAGTTTAATCCAAGAACAACAACATTATCTACATATACTTCCATGTCAATTATATTTGGATAATATTCATTTTCCAAATAGTATTCGTTATAGATAACATCTTCTGCAAAATCAAATAATGTCATTTGAAATTCTGAACCATCGTCTGTATATACTGCAGGAATTATAATAGTTATATCGCTACCACCTGTTACAATGATCCAATTTGCATCAATAATTTCACCTAGATCATCATAAACATAGCCATCGAAAGTATACGTACCCAAATTGCCCTCGAAATCAAACGATCCATCTTCTTGTTTTATTGATGACGGAAGTTTACTGAAAATTTCTGTAGTAACTTGATATTTCTGAATCTCTTGTTTTTCATAGATCTTTGAAAATGCTTTATCTAAACTTGATTTTATTGGCATTCCAAAAGGTATGAATGCCAAAGGTCCACTGTTTTTTTCTATAGCTGAAGCACCTTCGGTTGCCATCATTTCAGTAGCAACACCATTCATTTCATTTGAGATCATTTGAGCATCAGTAGTAGTTGGTGTTGTAGATCCTTCATCTGAACAAGACATCATTGTTAAAAATAATATTGATGCCATCAGAAGTAACATTATTTTTTTCATAGTTCTCTCCTTATTTCTTTCTGTTAGTATTTGTTTTGCAATCTGTTTTACAAATATAACAATAGGAATGTTCTGTCGCAAGTGAATAAATATTTTGCTTTATCATGTAATCTTTCTTATTTTTTACCTAAATAAAAAGTAATTACATTAGTAACTGAATAAACGGTGTGAATATGCTTAAACTAATCTACAACATAATAATAATTCCTATAATCTATTTTTTTTTAATTATAGTTGCTGGCTTTAGTAAAAAAATATACAGATCTTTGAAGGTTAGAGAGAAAATCCTTAAAAATCTAAAAAAGAAGAAAATCAGACTTAATCCATATAAACGAACAGTCCTATTTCATTGTTCTTCAATGGGTGAGTATAAGCAAGTATTACCTATCGTGAATAATCTTAGACAAAGTTCAGTAGATTATAACATTGTTCTTTCACTATTCTCTCCGTCAGTTTATGAAAACATTGATAACGAAAATGAACTATTCGATATTATAACCTACATCCCTTTTGATTTCTTTTTGCAGACAAGAAATTTTATCAACATTATCAATCCAGACCTTGTAATTATTTCCAAGCACGATATTTGGCCGAATTTCATCTGGGAGTTATATAAAAGAGAAATTCCTACATACTTGGTAAATGCTCTTTTCGCAGATGATACAAAAATGGATAAATGGTATATTAAATTTTTCTTCAAGTCTATTTTTTCCAATTTAACTGGAATCATTACAATAAATGAAAAACACAGACAAAGATTTTTGAAAATATTTCCTTATCCTGATAAATTATTCATAAGTGGTGATTCAAGATTCGATACAGTTATTTTTGAAGCGGAAACTTCAAATGGCATTGAATTACTGGATAGACTTGAATCAAATGAACATGTTTTTGTTGCCGGAAGTACCTGGCCTCATGCAGAAAAAATAATTATTAAGACTTGGAATATGATAAAAGAAAAATATAATGATGCTTTTCTGATAATAGTTCCTCATGAAGTTGACACTGAACATATTTATAATATCGAAAGTATCTGTCAGGAAAATAATTTAAAAAGTATTGCTTTCTCGGAATTATTAAACAATGATGACATCCTTAAATACGATTGTCTTATAATTGATACTGTCGGTATCTTAGCAAATGTTTATCGTTACGGAAATGTTTCTTATGTAGGAGGAGGCTTCTCCAAGAATGGATTACATTCAGTAATTGAACCTGCCGTATTTGGCATACCTGTACTTTTCGGACCTAATCTTGACAAATCCCCTGAAGCACAGGAAATGAAATATTTAGATTGTGGAATGGATTTCAGTAGTTCCGATGAACTCTTCAGGGCTATTGATGTATTATGGTCTGACAGTGATCTGTATTCAAAGATCTGTAGTTCAAGTGTAGGGTTTATTAATAACCACAAAGGTGCTACTGAAAGGATCGTGGATATAATAACTGGTAATATATCTGAAAATCAACTTGAAAAAGTAAAATCACTTACAGAAGAAGAGTTTGAGCAAATGGAAAGTAATTAAAATAGATTAATAAAGAATTATGAACTTAAAAGATATCATACATACTAGATATGAACTAATTGTAAAATTTATAATTATAGTTTTTTTCTTTGTGATATTTTCGTTCGTTTTTGGATATTATTGGCTTATAATGAAAAACCATAGCCAACAATCATCAGGTTTAGTAAAACGTTCATTACATTCCTATTTTAGATTACTTAAAAAAGACGGATTGGTTGATGATGAAAAAGTGGCTGATATTCTTAAAATGCTGAGTCAGGCCGGATCAAGTATCATTATCCTAAATGAAAAAAACATTCCCATTGTTTGGTATAATCTATTTGAAACAGATAATCCTCAAGCTTCTTTGAAATTGATCAAGAAATATAATAACGAACCTTTAGTATATGAGAATGATTATCAAAAAAGGATCATTTACTTTCTCCCTGGTGATCTTATGTATAAAATGAGATATTATCCATTTTTTCTGATTGGTTCAATTTTATTGGTTGCAATATTAACCTGGGTTTTCTACAGATTTTTGAAATTCAACGAAAAACAATCTTTATGGATTGCAATGTCAAAAGAGACAGCACATCAACTTGGGACTCCTATAACTTCTTTAAACGGTTGGAAAGATTATATAGCTGAACTTTCTAAGGATAATGATGATCTCACCCCTATTCATGAAGGACTTAGTGATGATCTTAACAGGATGAATTTAGTCGTCAACAGATTTTCAAAGATTGCATCTGACAAAGAGTTAACAATGTGTGATCTCAAACCATTAATTGAAGATACTGTGAATTATATTTCTACCAGAATTCCAAGTGAAGGATCTAAATTTAATATCGAATTAAAATTAGACAATACATCAAACATATACGCTAATAAATTACTATTTGTCTGGACAATTGAAAACCTTATCAAAAATTCTATTGAGGCTATACCTAGAAATATTGATGGCAAAATTAAAATAAGACTGTTTGAAGAAAAAAATAAACTTGTAGTGGAAGTAATTGATAACGGACATGGTATAACTATCGCTGATAAAGGTAATATATTTAAAACCGGATTTACAACGAAAAATAGAGGGTGGGGGCTTGGATTGTCACTGGCAAAAAAAGTTATTGAACAATATCATAACGGAAGGCTGTTCATAAAAGAGACTTCCTCTAAGGGATCAACTATCCGCATAGAATTAAACAAATATGTATAAAAACAATCCTAATTGAGTTGAACAAATATTATAATAAATTATAGGTCAATAGATGTTAAGAAATATGAATGTAAATCATGAGTTGTCTAATCTCAAGCCAGGAGTGATGATAAAAGTAGTACCTTGTAAGGATAAGATCCCAATCCCAGGGAATATTATCTCATTGAACATAGATTCACATCATTTAACGAATGTGCTTGAAGATGCTGAGTTGACTGATTCTATGATAATTCTTATCGGTAAAAAGAACAAGATGGCATCTGATCATACAGGTGAATCATATTTCACAGTCGGTTCAGTTGGAACAGTAATGCAGGTCATTAAGATACCAGGCATGGGAACAAAAGCTGTAATTAGACCTATCAAAAGAGCAAAGATAATAGAATTTGTAATGTCAAATGAAACATTATACGCAAGAATAGATCCTATCGATATAAAACCAGACTTGAGTAAGATGGCTTTAGCATCTTTAAGGATCATCAGAAATTTATTCAAACAATATCTGGAACTAAATCCACAAATTGACGATAGTGCGATCAATCTTGATGGTGAAAACGAACATTCCGAATATATTGATACTATTTTAGATATCCTAAATATTAGTTATAACAGAAAACAAAAACTTCTGGAAATAACTGATTTTTCTATATTGATCGATGAAATTCACATGCTTCTTATAAATGAGATCGAATTTTCAAAATTGGAAAAAAAGATAGAAACAGATGTGACAAAGAGAACTATCAAAGAGCAAAAAGATTACTTTTTAAAAGAGAAGCTTAGAGGATTAAGTACTGAACTAGGTACTGATTCAATAGAGATCAGTGAAGTTAGTAAGATCTATGAACTGCAAAAAGAAAATAAACTTTCAAAATTAGCTGAAGAAAAAGCTCTGCATGAAATAGACAAATTAAAAAAGATCCATTCTATGTCTCCAGAATATGGTCTGATCAGAGATTATTTGGAACTTATCGCATCATTGCCTTGGAAAAAGAAAAGCAGAGTAAATATTGATATCGAAAAAGCCGAAGCAATTTTAGAAGAAGATCACTATGGCTTAAAAAAGCCTAAAGAAAGAATAATTGAATATCTTTCAATATTAAAACTTGTAAAAAAACTAAAAAGCCCTATTCTATGCCTTGTAGGTCCTCCCGGAACTGGTAAAACTTCTCTTGGTAAATCAATAGCCAGATCATTGGGAAGAAAATATATTAGGATGGCCTTAGGTGGAGTTCATGATGAAGCTGAGATCAGAGGTCATAGAAAAACATACATTGGAGCAATGCCTGGTAAGATAGTTCAATCAATTCGTAGAGCTGGTGTGAATAACCCATTATTCTTATTGGATGAAATTGATAAGATATCTTCAGACTTTAGAGGTGATCCTTCTTCAGCATTATTGGAAGTTCTTGATCCTGAGCAAAACAATTCTTTCAGAGATAATTACCTTGATGTTGAATTCGACTTAAGTAATGTACTTTTCATTGCTACAGCTAATGATCAATCTAGGATACCACCTGCATTACTTGATAGAATGGAGCTTATTAGACTTGATGGATACCTTGATATTGAAAAGTTTAATATCGCAAAGAAATTTCTTATCCCTGAACAGATAAAAGTCAATGGCTTAAAAAAGAAGAATATTTGCCTAAGTGAAAATTGTGTTTACAGAATTATTTCAGAATATACAATGGAAGCAGGTGTCAGAGAACTCGAGAGAAAGATAGCTAAGATCTGTCGTAAAACTGCTAGAATGATCATACAAGACCCTGAAAATCAAATACATGTAACTACAAAAAATCTACATAATTTCCTAGGAACTGAAGAATACAGAGATTTCTCTCAGACTACAGGGGAAAAAGTAGGAGAAGTGAACGGACTTGCATGGACAATTTCAGGTGGTGCAGTTTTAAAGGTAGAATCTAATCTGATGAGTGGTAAGGGAAATCTTAATCTTACTGGAAAACTCGGTGATGTTATGAAAGAATCCGCTCAAGCTGCATTAAGCTACATAAAAACTTTCTCAACTGATTATAATATTGATAATAAAGTTTTCGTAGATAATGACATTCATATCCATTTCCCCGAAGGAGCAACTCCTAAAGATGGTCCTTCTGCAGGTAGCACTATCGTCATTTCATTATTAAGTGCTATCAAAAATATTCCGGTTGAACAAAGCATAGGTATGACTGGTGAAATTACTATTCATGGTGAAATTCTTGCGATCGGTGGTTTGAAAACAAAGCTTATGGCTGCGAAAAGATCAAAGATATCAACTGTCTTTATTCCTAACCAGAATATTAAAGATTTGGACGACATTGATAAGCAAATTAAATCTGCTTTAAAGATCATACCTGTATCACATATATCTGAAGTCATCAAATACATACTTGGAGAATTGAAATAATGGTAGAAAACTTTAAGTCAATTGATGAAGATGCTTCATATAATAGAAATGCTTTTAAAATAAGATCATCTGAATTTATTACTAGTGCATCTGACAGATCAGGATTTATAATCGACGAAAAAGAACAATTGGTTTTTGCAGGTAGATCAAATGCTGGTAAATCTTCTTTGATAAACTCTCTTCTTAATAGAAAGAAACTTGCAAAAACGAGTAATACTCCTGGAAAAACCAGATTAGTTAATTATTTTCTTATCAATGAAAATTTCTACTTTGTTGACTTGCCAGGTTACGGTTATGCATCCGTTCCTAAAACCGAGAGAGAGAAGTGGAGAAAATTAACTGTGGATTTCTTTGAAGGTAATGATAAACTCAGGTTGGCATTTTCAATTGTCGATATCAGGCACAAACCTACTGAAAATGATATGATGCTGATAGATACTTTTGATTTCTTTAACATTCCTCAGATCATAATTTTGAGTAAGAAAGATAAACTTTCAAATAATAAAGTATTTGTTCAGCAAAAAATGTTTAAGAAATTATTGGCAGACAAACAATCTATAGTAGAAATAATACCTTATAGCTCTGTGAAACATTTTAACAGAGAGAAAGTAATCAAGATAATCGGAGAATATTTAACCGATATCGACCTAGAGGAGTATGATGATAGAGATCAATAAAAACCTTTGTGATAGATGTGGTACTTGTGTTGCTGTTTGTGAGACTGATTGTATCACTGTTTATGAAGCATACATTGAGATAGATAACAAGAAATGTATCAGTTGTAAAAAATGTGTATGGATATGCCCTGTTAATTCTTTAACTTTAGTTGCTGAGGAGAAATAGTTGAAACAATTCTTACAGAACTTTTTTAGAAAATTAGGTATACTTGAGCAAGCTGATTACATCAAATTTATTTTAAGTTATTTTTCATTCTTATCAAAGAATCGACATTTTAAAAAAAACAATCCTGAAATAAAGTTACCTCCACATTATATGCTTTTTGAATCATTCGGTAAAATGGATTATGCTTCTTACTATGAAAAAGGTATTGAAAGTGCCGCAGATATTTTAGAACTTCTAGAAAAACATCATTCTCTTGAAAATATCAATTTACTTGAATGGGGCTGTGGTCCCGTAAGGATATTGAGACATATCCCTGATATTCTGGCTAACAAGAACGTAAAAGTTTTTGGATCTGATTATAATCCTGAAACAATTAAGTGGAATAAGAAATCAATTGATAATATTAATTTCTCAAAGAACGAATTATTGCCTCCTCTTGAATATGAGAATAACTTTTTCGATGTTATATATTGCATCTCAGTCTTCACACATTTGGATGAGGTAAATGAACTTAAATGGTTTAATGAGATAATACGGGTCTTAAGGCCTGGTGGTATTTTCCTTTTATCAATTCATGGTGAATCAAGCAAGGATAGACTAAGTGAAGAGGAAAAAAAGCTCTTCGATGAAAAAGGATGTGTTATAAGAAGCAATGTAACCGAAGGAAAGAGAAGTTTTGTTTCTTATAATTCTGAAAAGTTCATGCGTGAAACAATGCTTAAAGATGTTCAAATTTTAGAGTTCATTCCCGGCAAAACAAATGAACAAGACATCTGGATTATAAGGAAATAAAAAAAGGATGCATTCATGCATCCCTAACAAATTGAGCTTAAAAAATAACACCTCTACAATATTAATTATTTTTTACTTTCCATAAACTCATTCCACTCACGCTCAAGCTTCTCAATATCAGTCTTAAATTTATTATATCTACCATCGTATCTGACACTAATAACCTCACCCTTCACTACAGAGATCCACTCATCAAGAGTTACTTCATAAGGACCTGGAACTTCCTTTGGAGCTTCAACTTCTTTAGGAGCAAAACTATTAGTCTTCTTCGGAGGTTTAATATTATATTTAGTTTTTATATCAGTATCAAGATCTACATTAACCTTACCATTTCTAACAGCAATGTTTGTCATCTGTCCATCAGAGGTCATTCTGTAAGAAGTACCCACTACAGCAGCAACAGCAATAGGAGACTTAACTTTAAAATCTCTTGAATTTTTATCTGCTTTGTTTACATTTGTCCAAGTTTCTCCTTTCAGTAGATTACCGACAAAAGCAATATTCGGTGTGTCTGAATAAGATTCGAAAACATATTTGGATTTTTCACTGATCCTTATAGTACTACCGTCATTAAGAATGATCTCACATTTAGATTCTTCTCCGGTGATCAAAGTATCAAGCTCAAATATCTTGTCCTCTTCATCGCAATCTTCGTTTTCTTTTGAGCCTTTATGCTTTACTGAAAGTTCACCAAGTCTGAAATCAACTTCGCCAATACTCTTAGCAGTTACATTCATGATATTATCAGTTACTTTCTCAGTTTTTTCTGTAGATGCTTTATCAGCAGGAGTATTTATAGCTAATTCTCCATTATCGATACTCATACCTGTTGCATAGGCAAACATCACATACAAAAACACTAAAATAATAATTTTCTTCATAATTCCTCTCCGGAAAATATTTCGATACATCGTTTGTGTTTAAACTAAACTACAAAATTTCTGATACTTTGACAAGTATTATATTTGCGATATCCTCTTTCGACATAGTGGCTAACTCTTCAACATTATCTTTAGTTACAAGGCTAACTTTGTTATCGTTTGAACCGAAAGCAGGATTTTCTTTACTTATAGAATTTAGAACTATCATGTCTGCATTTTTATTTAATAACTTCTTCTTTGCATTTTCAATTGGATCATTCGTCTCCATTGCAAAACCAACTATGAACTGAGCTTTCTTCCTCTGCCCCATTTCGAAGAGAATATCCTTTGTATCTTTTGTATTAAGCTCGAATCCTTTCTCAGATTTCTTAATCTTATCGGTTGATTTGTAAAAAGAAATATCCGCTACAGCAGCTGACATAATAAGACAGTCGCAGAAATCAAATTCATTATCAACAGCATTGAACATATCTTCAGCAGAAATAACATTGATCCTTTTCACTTTTGTAAATATTTCCTGATCTGTAGGACCTGTGATAAGAGTTACTTCAGCACCCATTATTGCAGCCTGTTCAGCTATCTTAAAACCAGTAAT